>JBNJGX010000317.1:0-3121 GCA_051748025.1 Bacteroidota bacterium | reverse complement strand
ATTACCAGGAAATGTTTGTTGCCTTTGTGATTTCTCAAAAAAAGGTTTTTGCAGCGTTCTGCCCCGATTTTGTCCCAGAAACTGCCATCGTCTTCGGAAGAAAAATCCCGGGGTGATTCGTAATAATTATAATCAATGCCAAGCGAATCGAGGGTTTGATAGACTATATCCTGACCAATCATAAACCTTGTTATTTTTTCTGTTGGTAATAGATGTTCAACAATTCTTGTGCTGCTTCAAAAGAGCTTATTTTTCCTTTCAGCACGTTATTTTCGTAGGTCTGCTGTTTTTCTCTGATGCGGGGATTGTCGTAAAAGTCTGATTTCAGGTTTTCATTGATGGTTTCATACATCCAATAGCGTGCTTGTTCTTTACGATTATTCTCAAAGTATCCATTGTTCTTTGTCAGTTTTACATAATCCAGCACGGCATTCCATATTTCAGAGATGCCGGTGTTATTCAGGGACGAACAGGTAAATGCCTTTGATTCCCAACCTGATGGAGCAGGGGGAAATAAGTGCAATGCATTTTTATATTCATTTTTGGCCAGTTCTGCTTGTTTCTTGTTGTCTCCGTCTGCCTTATTGATGGCGATGGCGTCTGCCATTTCCATAATGCCCCTTTTTATGCCCTGTAACTCATCACCGGCACCGGAAAGCATCAGAAGCAGAAAAAAATCGACCATTGAATGTACTGCAGTTTCTGATTGTCCCACGCCAACGGTTTCGATGAAGATGGTGTCAAAACCGGCAGCTTCACAAAGGATGATGCTTTCTCTTGTTTTCCTGGCCACCCCGCCAAGTGAACCGGCAGAAGGGGAAGGGCGGATAAATGCATTGTCATCCTGGCTGAGCTGGTTCATGCGGGTTTTATCACCCAAAATGCTGCCTTTGGAGCGTACTGATGATGGATCTACTGTAAGCACTGCCAGTTTGCGGCCTTTCTGAACCAGGTTATGGCCTAAAGTTTCGATGAAAGAACTTTTTCCAACACCGGGGACCCCTGTGATGCCAATGCGTATCGAATTGCCTGATTTGTGAATGCACGCGCGGATGATTTCCTGCGCCAGGTGTTTTTGGTCAGGCCTGGTGCTTTCTATCAGTGTGATTGCTTTGCCAAGGAGATTTCTGTCACCCTTTTCTATGCCGTTTATGTATTCTTTTGCCGGTATGCCGGTGTGGGAGCGTTTGAATTTTAGATTGGGATTGACCTGTGGTGGCTGATCAACACCATTGTTGACATTCAGCGCAGAACCTTCACGCTTGCTTTCCTCAATATTGCCTTTGTATTGCTTTTTCTTTTTGCTCATCAATACACAGAATTTGAATTCAGATAATGCTGAACATAATCTTTGACACCTTCCTCAAGATTTGTAAAAGGTCTGTCATACCCAATATCCCTTAGTTTTTCCATGTTGGCTTGTGTGAAATACTGGTAATTATCGCGTAAGGTTTGGGGTGTGTCAACAAACCGGATATCTTCAGGTTTTCCCATGGCTTTAAAAGTTGCTTTTGCCAGGTCAAGAAAACTCCGGGCTTTACCTGTCCCCAGGTTGAAGATGCCGTTAGCCGGCCTGTTTTCCATAAAATGCAACATCACATCACAAACATCTTTCACATAAATAAAATCCCGTTTTTGCTCGCCGTCGGCATAACCGGGATGATGAGAGCGGAACAGGTTCAGGTAACCGTTTTCTTTAATTTGCTTGTGTGCGTGCATGATTACCGAGGCCATATTGTTTTTGTGGTATTCGTTGGGGCCATACACATTAAAAAACTTGAACCCTGCCCAGAAAAAGGGTTGTTTTTCCTGTTTCAGGGCCCAGATATCAAAATTGTTTTTTGACTTGCCGTATGGATTGAGTGGCTTGAGTTGGGGGATGATTTCATGATTGTCATCATATCCCATGTTGCCGTCGCCGTAGGTAGCTGCTGATGATGCATAGATCAGTGGCAAACCGTATTCAACACATATATTCCAGAGGCTGATGGAATAGTTTAGATTGAGTTTGTTGAATACAGCCGTATTGTGCTCCATTGTGTCTGTACGTGCCCCAATGTGGATAACAAATTGTACCCAGCGGTGATTGATTTTCAGCCAGGCCGGAAAAACGTTTCTGTCAACTTTCTCCGAAAACACCCTGTTTCTGAAATTACGGTGTTTTTCCTGTTTACTAAAATCATCAACCAGTACAATATCCTTGTATCCTTCCTTGTTGAGGCGGGAAAGCATGCATGAACCAATAAATCCGGCTGCGCCTGTAATTACAATCATTTCTGACAATTTATACACACAAAGATACAAAACCCCAGGTAAAAAACAGGTATTATTTTATTTTTTGTTACTAAATCAATAAATATGATGCGGAAAATAAATAATACATTAATCAAAGAGGATTAAGAACTGGGGGAAAATAAACCATGTACCCGGCTTTTATAATCGGAGACAGTGCTAAGATAGCATGTGAACGCAGTCCGAACAAAGAATTATAACGACTTATCCATCAAAATCTGATAGGCCATAAACTTTTTCAAAAATTCCCAACTTCCCAACCTTGTATTTTTCACGCGTTTTTTACCCCCATTTATTACCCTTAAAAACCGGCCAATTGTTAATAATGTAAATTGCTGTCAATTGTTAATATGTATGCTGACCGTTAGAAATACCGTGTTCAATTTTGATATGCCACTGCATACTAAAACTCAGCATTGTTAATAATTTGTTCATAACCCTGTGGAAATCATGTTAATTAAAACAGGCAAAAAAATTTGGAAAGGGGGTTGCCTGTCATGTATATTTGTAAATACCAGGTGAGAGATAAAAGCCTGCTGAAAACGGGAAGCAATTCCGGAAGAGTCTTTTTCTACGGAAGAAGAAAGTTCCGGAAAGGTTTTCATCAAGAAACGAAGTTGTGAGGCTTCGGAAATGAGAAACACCACCGTTTGCAGTTAGGTGAAAAGCTTGACCCGCAGAGATGTGACAAGCGGCTCACTCCGGTAAAAGCAGCAAAAGTGATTAAGTTCATGTGCAGCTTATGCCGGCACCCGGAGAACAAAGGAAAACAACAGGTCAAACTGTTGAAGCACTTTGTAATACTGAAGGGCACATGCCCGGAAGGCTC
>JBNJGX010000316.1:0-3131 GCA_051748025.1 Bacteroidota bacterium | reverse complement strand
TAATAAATTCATATTAATTTCAATCATCATTAAGTATATTTTGAAATATTTATTTAAAATTATTCTGATTCTATCTTACTATAATATCATTAGGTTATCCAAAAAACAAAATAAAAGTTTTACTTTTTAGTTCATTCCAAACATTATCCGTTGCTAACGGTTGCGAACGATTTTATTACTGATATTCAACCACTTAAAATTTAACATAAGATTTGTTAAAGAATTTTTATGGTTGGGGGAATTATATATAAATTTATAAGATTAAATCGATCATGAAAACATTGCAAAAACCTGGCTCTAATCATTAAAAGAAGCCCAAGCCTGTTAATTAGTGGATCTAAGAAAACTATTGGATTAAAAAAATAACAAAAGTCAAATCACAAATCACAAATAATTTCCAAATAACAAATATCTAATATTCAAACAGTTTAAAAAATTGGAATTTTATTATTTATATAATTTTGGCTGCACTCGGCATAGCAAGCGAGCTTGGCTCTGCCCTCGTTTTCATAATTTTGGCTGCATTTCGACTTCGCTCAATACATCGCACTCGGCATAGCTCAAGTAAACTTGGCTCTGCCCTCGTTTTCATAATTTTGGCTACACTCGGCATAGCTCAAGTAAACTTGGCTCTGCCCTCGTTTGCACAAAATTTGCACAAAATTTGCACAAAATTTGGAATTTATTTGTCATTTGAATTTTGTTATTTGGTGTTTTCTTAGAAAGACTAATTAGTGCGTGTCAATAGAGTCAGTGTCTCGTTCAGAATGTTCGAGTTCGAGGCTTGCTAAGTATTTATAATCAAGGAGTTTACTTACGTAAATGACTGTTATAAATACGAGCGTAACGAAGAAATCGGACATTATGGACAGGCACTAAATAGTGCGTGTCTATAAAGTCGGACATTTATCTATAATTGAATAATGAAATTCCAAAACACAAGCAACAAACAACAAATAAATTCTAATATTCAATGGTCAAAATTCCAAAACTTATCCCAGCCTGCCTTACGCTAAAACCTATGCAGGGCTGACAGGCAGCGAAAACGGATATGGTTCGCCACAATCTGTTTTTGTCATTGGAATTTTGATAATTGGTATTTTATTTGAAATTTGTCATCCGTCTCCATTTCATTACGCCGGACAAGTTTTGTGATTTGGTGCTTTTTATATAAGCTGTGCTATATTGACAGACACTAATTAAACAAGGTTTTAAATATAAATACAAACCATGTTTTGTTCAATTCCTTATTAATATGTATTTTTATCATAAATATGATTAACTAAAACTGTACCGGATTCATGAAAGAATTAGTTAAAGATCTATGGGAATTTATGAAGGAGCGCAAAAAATACTGGTTGCTTCCGGTTATCATTATTTTGTTACTCCTCGGCATATTGATTGTTATTGGTGGCAGCAGTTCTGTTGCACCATTTATTTATACAATATTTTAAACCATGAAACACAAAAAACTGACATCAGCACTGAAAACCGTATTGGTTATTACTGTCGGATTTATCATTGTTTACCTTATCAGTCAATGGATATGGGCTTTATGGATTGCTGCAATAATTGGTGTTTGTGGCATTATCTCAGAATACCTGGCCGTGAAAATTGATTTTTTATGGATGCAACTGGCACGTTTGCTGAACCTTGTTATCCCAAACATTCTTTTAACCCTGGTATATTTCTTTGTGCTTGTGCCTATAGCTTTGCTATCACGCTTGTTCGCAAAAAAAGACCATTTACAATTAAAAAATAGAGACAACAGCCTTTTTGAAAACAGGGACAAAACATTTACACCCTCATCATTTGAAAAGCCATGGTAAACAGATTTTTCCGGCGCATAATAAAGCATCAGGCAACATGAAAAAAATACTTGGCATATCGGCTTTTTATCACGATTCGGCGGCAGCACTTACCATTGATGGTGAAATTATTGCAGCGGTGCAGGAAGAACGGTTTACGAGAGTAAAACACATTGCTGAATTTCCGGTAAACAGCATACGTTATTGCCTGGATGAAGCCGGCCTTAACATTGATGATCTGGATGCTGTGGTATTTTATGATAAACCATTTCTGAAATTTGAACGTTTATTACAAACGTATTATGCTTTTGCTCCCAGGGGGATGATTTCTTTTTTGAAAGCCATTCCGGTATGGTTAAAGGAAAAAATATTTACCAAAAAACAGATTTACGACGGATTGAAACAGGTCGAACAATATGATAAAAAGAAACTAAAACTTTTGTTTTCTGAACATCACTTGTCTCATGCTGCCAGTGCGTTTTATTCTTCTCCTTATAAACATGCCGCGATATTAACAATGGATGGTGTGGGAGAATGGAGTACTGCTTCTGTGGCTCTGGGTGAAAATAACAATATCATCAAAAAAAAATCCTTAAATTTTCCCCATTCGCCGGGTTTGTTGTACAGTGCTTTCACGTATTATCTGGGATTTCAGGTAAATTCGGGTGAATATAAACTTATGGGACTTGCGCCATATGGCAATGCAGAATCATCCGAAACAAAAAACTTTATCCGGTTGATTAAAAATCACTTAGTTGACATTAAGGATGATGGTTCGATATGGTTAAATCAAAAATATTTCAGTTATGCCACAGGCCTGAAAATGCTCAAAGAAAAAAAATGGAAAAAAATTTTCGGGTTCCCTCGCAGGAAACCTGATTCTGAAATTACACACCAACATTGTAATTTGGCTTTTGCCATACAAGCCGTGACAGAAGAAATTGTTATCAAAATGGCATATCAAGCTAAAAAACTCACAAATGCAGATTATTTATGCATGGCTGGTGGTGTAGCTCTCAATTGTGTTGCCAACGGCAGAATTGCAAATGAAGGTATTTTTAAGGATATATTCATTCAACCGGCAGCCGGGGATGCAGGTGGTGCATTGGGAGCTGCATTGGCAATTGAATATATGTATTATGACAATCCACGAAAAATACCGGACAAACCGGATAGCATGAAAGGCGCTTTCCTGGGGCCTGATTTTTCAGATAAAGATATCATCCGGATGAACAACAAATACAACGCTGTATCAAAGCATTTCAATGATTATGACCAACTGACAGAAGATATCGCCAAAAAACTGGCAAACGGCAATGTGGT
>JBNJGX010000315.1:0-3148 GCA_051748025.1 Bacteroidota bacterium | reverse complement strand
CAACTACGGATCGCACAAAAAATATGTAAACAAGTACAAAGGTTTGAATAGCCGGATGGATGAAATTCAGGCCGCTTTTTTGTCCGTGAAACTCAAATATATCAACCGCGAAAATGCTATCAGGCGTGAAATTGCCAATCGATATATGAATGATATTAACCATCCGGACATCATCTTACCCAAATTAAAAGAAACTGAAAGTCCAGAAGAACACGTATGGCATATTTTTGCTGTGCGTCATCCCCAGAGGGAAAAGCTAATGGAGTTCCTCAAAGAAAAAGGCGTTCAAACCCTGATTCACTATCCTGTTCCACCTCATAAACAAGAGGCTTATCAGGAATGGAATAAATTAGCGTACCCAATTACTGAAAAAATACACGGGGAAATCGTAAGTTTGCCAATGAGTCCGGTACAAAGCAACGAAGAAACTTCAGAGATTATCAAAATTGTGAATAGTGTTGAAATTTAATACCCCCTGAAAAACGAATGATATTTTATTTACTTCGATATACGCTCGGACACTATTTTACAAAGGCTTTGCCTGTAAAACGGGTTCAGAAAATTCAGGTCAGGAAATTCAATAAGTTATTGGACAGGGCGCTGGATAAGTCTCAATTTTACAGGGAAATGTATAAAAATGTCCCGGCAGAAAATTTGCATATTCGTTCCATTGATGATTTGAAACGATTGCCCGTTATATCAAAAGATGATATGCGGAATTATACCCCGGAACAGATTATCACCCGCAATGATATTTCAAAACTTATTAAACGTTCAACAAGCGGATCCACAGGAAAGCCGTTTGATACCTATCTGAATAAAAAAGAGTATTTTACAAGTTATTTTCGCACATTTTTCACCTTAAAAAAATATAATCCGTTCAAAAGATTTGTGCTTATTGGTGTTTTTCATCAAAAAGAGCAAATAGAGCGCAAGTCATTTATGCACTATGCGCAAAAATATCTCGGATTGTTCCGCCGTGAGGCTTATACTGTATTTACACCAACGGATGAGATTATTGAAAAGCTCCAAGATCGCAAAATTCACATTCTTTCATCTACACCAAGTTATCTGAAGATTTTAACCGATGAGTTGAAAAAGCGAAACATTAAGTTAAATGTGAAATACGTCGTGCTGTTTGGAGAAACGCTTTTTCAGGACGTTCGTAAGGGCATTGAAAGCTGGTTGCAGGCACAAATAATTGATGTTTATGGGTGTATGGAACATCCAACCCTGGCATGGACAGATCCGGGAGCCCAAACTTATCACTATCCGCTGCATTCGGTTATTTTGGAATACGTAAATCCGATTAAAATTAATGGAGAAATTTTTGGCGAACTTGTGATTACCAATTTGGTAAATAAGACCATGCCGTTTATACGCTACAAGATTGGCGATCATGTAAAAATTCTTGACAATAATTACAAAAAAATGGGTCGCATCATCGGGCGTGTAGAAGATGTAATACAACTAAAGACCGGCGAAAAATTATACCGTCAACAAGTTTGGAGTGTGTTCAGGGACTTTACCGAGTGCCGGCAATTTCGACTTTTGCAAAAGAAAAACGGTCAAATATTTTTTCAGGCAATTCTCAAAGACGGGTTTGATGAGGAGCAGGTTAAATCAAAAATTCTGAAAATATGGAAAAGTCATTTTAGCGCCGAACCACCACAGGTTGAATTTTTGGATGAGTTGCCCATCACCAATAAATCAGGCAAATTTAAAAACATTGAAGTTGAAAAGTAATGCCCAAATCAGTGCGTAAAATATTGAGGTTTAGTTTACGGTATTTATTGCCTGTTGCCCTGCTCGGATACATTCTTTCGAGAATTGATTATTCAGCTTTCCCCGGAATATTACAGGAGGCTTCACTGGTTTTGGTGCTCATTTTTTTATTGAACAACCCTGTTAAGTATTTGCTTTTCGCTATTCGTTGGCTGGTAATGACCGGTATTTTGACTTCCAAAAAGCTGAGAGAAATTCATTTTCCTTTTTTATATAAAACTGTTTACAAGGGGCTTTTCCTTGGGTATTTTGTTCCCGGCGCACTGGGTGTGGATATTTATCGCATTTTTAAAACAGGTAAGAAATATGGCTCGTACGAAATGCAAACCGGATTTGTGTTTATCGAAAAAATAATGGGCATATTGGCATTTAGCCTGATGATTTTGATAACCTATCCGTTTGTAAAAACAAATTTACCTGTAGAAGTTACAAAAGTGGTGGAATTCAGCTTTCTTGTCGCATTTGGCTTATTTCTGTTTATTGTGCTGCTTTTTCTTGTTACAAAACGCCAATCCATCATAAAAAAACTATTAAAATGGTTTAAGACCAAGCTTGATACAGCACTAACCCGCACCGTGCAACGGGTTTCCAAAAATGAGAAAGCTAAAGTTTCATCCGGCGAAATATTGGCTCCGTTGCTCAATTTAAAGGTTTTGACTATCTCTTTCGGGATATCAATTTTTATTCAAATTATAGGAGCCCTTTTCGTAAACCTGGCGTTTTTGGCTTTTGGCGTTGATTTACCATTTGTTATCAATTTATTTCTCGTTCCTGTTATGAATTTACTTTTTCTGCTTCCGGTTTCTTTTGGGGGCATTGGTTTGCGCGAAACAGCCTATGTTGTACTTTACGGAGCGTTTGGCGTAAGTGAGGAGATTGCGTTACTTGTAGCTGTTACATCTTTTATTTACCTGATCATCAACAATAGTGTTGGAGGAATTATTATTTTAGCGGAAAATATTGGAAAAGATACCATCAATAAAAAAGTGGAAAAACCCGAAGCTCATGAGCCAATCTAAATTATATTCAATCATACTGCTCTCATACCACAGCCAGGATCGTATAAACGGCGTTTTTGAGCGCGTGGCACAGGTAATGGAAAAAGAAAAAATTCCGTTTGAGTTTATTGTAATTGATGACGGCTCCAAAGATAATTCATATAAAATTGCATGTGAGCTGGAGAAGAAAGATGAGCGAGTGCGGGCGTACAGCCTGAGCCGTAATTATACCAGTCATTACGCCAAGTTTGCAGGCTTTTCTGTGAGCAAAGGTGCCTGTGTAACTTCCATTCCCGACGATATGCAACAACCGCTTGATACGTACATCGATATGTACAGGCAGTGGGAGAAAGGTAATAAACTCG
>JBNJGX010000314.1:0-3153 GCA_051748025.1 Bacteroidota bacterium | reverse complement strand
GTCCATGTATCCGGAGCTTCCACAGGACCACCGGAAATATCGTTGGTAAAATCTGCCGGATCGTTTGATGCTGTTGATACAAGTACCTCGTATGAGTCATTGCCCCATGACCCTGGTTTTGGACTCAATGCCCAGAGTGTAAATGATGAATTGTAACCAAGGCTCAGTTGATTTGAAATTAACCAGTCGTCACTTTCACTACCATCAGCGGGGCAAATGGACATACCTACGCGTTCGCCACCGTGGGCATCGGCCAGGTCAAAACCGGCATCGGTTGGGTTAAAGGCCATGAATGCCATGGGATCGCCTTCCCCGGGAAAAGCACAATCAGAACTCTCGTATGTGTTAAGCCCGTCGCCATCAACCACTGTCCATGGATCGAAATCACTGGAATAATCAACACAATCTTCAAAATCCATAGAGAACCCTTCGGGAGTAACGGTAATGTAGTTAACTTTGGTTTCGGTATCACTGCCATAACTGTTGGTAGCAGTGAGTTCCACCGTATATGTACCAGCAGTATCATAAGTGATGGATGGATTTTCTGCCGTTGAAGAAGATGGTGTTCCCCCCTCAAAAACCCAGTCCCAGGAAGATGGGTTTCCTGAAGACAAATCGGTAAAATCAACGGTACTTCCAACGTTTACTGTCGTAGCAGAAGCTTCAAAATCAGCCACCGGTGGTACCGCTTCTTGTACCGTAATGTAATTTGATTTTAATTCACTGACATTACAACCTTCAGAAGTAATTTCAAGATTAACATCATAAGTCCCTGCTGTGCTGTATTCTGCCGAAGGATTGGCATCCGTTGAACTGTTTGGGGTAGCACCATCCAGTGTCCAGTTGTATGCAGTAACGGTACCGGTACTTTGATCCGTAAAATTCACCGTTTCTCCTTCAAAAATACTGGTTTGATCGGCTGTAAAATCCGGAACACCAACATTGTCCGGCACAAGCTGTACATCCAGGCGGGTACTGTCATCATTAACCACTGACACAGAATGGGTTTGCGACTGATAACCAGGTTTTGAAAAAGTGACATCCCATGTGCCTTCGTAAATGGGACGGTGGTAATTACCAACAGGTGCCGACGAATAGACATGTGAACTATCCTGGTCATGGCCGGAAATTTCTACCCTGACATCTCCAAGCGGATCACCGGAACAGGCATCGGTCACAATTCCTCTGAAGCCATACAACACCTGCTCTGTATAGTCAAGCATGGCTTGCCTGTTATAATTCCACCAATTGGGCAATTCGGCAACATCCAGTTGTTTTTGTGTGGAATATTCAATGGTTGTTTCGCGGCATTGCTGGAAATAATTCATATAATCCTGACGGCTACCGGTAATAACGTACCAATCACCACCTTCTGTGACACCACCTTCATCGGTAAAATAACCGGTAGGGCTGTCGTTCTGGGCATTGTTTGCGTATATCCAGCTAACGTGTTGCCACCATGTATCATCGGCATGGGCATTTTCAGCGGTAGTCCAGTTGTCCCAAGGGTAATTGACCAGTTCTGCACCACCGTGTGTATTGGCAGACATCACAAAATCATGCAGATTGGCGTAATCAATCATTAATTGAGTTTCTGTTTGGGTTGGATTTCCGTCCGGGTTTTCTCCATCTTCCTGATCGGGAAAATTGCGGTTCAGATCAACACCATTGGCGTTTGCTCTGACAGAGCCGGAAACATCATCATAACCAGGAGAATTGTTAAACGTTCCATCGGGGTTTGCAAGCGGATTGATATAGATTTCAGTTTCATCCACAAGCAATGTTACCTGAGGGTCTGTTCCGTAATTTGACAACAGATAATCAGCAAACCTCAGACTCAGCACATACCCGGCCAGTTCATCACCATGCATGGTATTGGTCCAGAAAAACTCGGGTTCATCTTCATCTGTATTGACATTGTCAGAAATCCGCACCGCAATCAGATTCACACCATTAACCGATTGACCAATGGTCTCGAGGGCACAGAGGTCAGGGTAATCCGTTACAAAATCGTTCATCATCTGCACATAAACATCATGTGTCGGGTAGCGGTCCCAATTTGACATTTGATCAACAGTGGTTGCCATTGTTAAAGCCTTTGTCTGGTCATAATATGACTCAACAGGTTGAAATTTCAGATCATATGACAAGAATGCCTCCCATGACGCTTCATCAAGTGCGTAGGCATAAAAAGTTGATCCAACCCGCTTATCAAAACTAAGTACCTCGTTTAATTCCTGGATAACCTGTGGATCATCACATGAAAATGTAAAATAAAATTCGCCGCGATCTTCCAGCGTCTGCTGGGCAAATTCAAGATTGGCAATATTGGTTTGTGCTTGTGTCCAATTAACAGAAACAAGAACACAAATACTGCAGAATAAGGTAATTAACCATTTCATAAAAAATAATTTAATGTTGTATCAATATTTTGGTTTTAATATTTTGATCATCGTTAATAACATGTAAAATATACATCCCGCTTTTAAATCCGCTTACATCAACACGGGTAATGTTCTTGGATATTTCATCAGTAAAAATAATCCGGCCTGTTAGATTATAAATTTTTAATTCACCACCCAAACATTCGTTATCAGTTTTCAAGATAACAAAATTATCTGCCGGATTGGGAAAAACTTTAATATCATTTTTCCTGGTATTATATACACCGGTTTCTATCACTTCAATATCCTGCGAAAACACGTCACTGCCACAATCATTAAACGCTGTGAGGGTAACCATATATTCACCTTCATCAACATAAGTATGCTGAGGTGAAACCTCTTCAGACGCAGAACCATCACCAAAATCCCAATGGTATGATGTTGCATATTCCGAAACATTATCAAATTCAACACCCATATTTGAAATATCCGCCTGAAAACCGGCTGCAGGATCATTATTCAGGGCAGCATAAACAGGTGTGCGTTCCGAATAACAATCAGGGGTTGACACGTGCCAGTTGTAAAAATACGGATACAGTTTTTTCGAGCTGTACCACCCTTCTCCCGTGTCTGCATCTTTTATGCTGAGTACATTTTCAAACCCATACGGATAATCAAAAGAACCCCAGATATCAGATTGTCCACGCAAAAATCCGCAGGCAGCACTGGCCGCCAGTTGATAATTGTTTCCGGGATAAACCATAAAATT
>JBNJGX010000313.1:0-3156 GCA_051748025.1 Bacteroidota bacterium | reverse complement strand
GCCGGTGTGTTTTATGTATTGTTCTTTTACTTTAAATGGTTTATCAAGTCCGGGTGTAGAAACAGTCAGCTCAAAATCTGCTATATCACGATTAAGGCCGGACTCAATTACATGATTGATCCGGCGGCAGTCATCAACGCTAAAATTGTTAAACCCATCAACATAAACCATTATCTGGTTTGACTTGCTTACTTTGCAGTCAACCAGAAACTCATCTTCCCTTAAAGCGCTTAAGACCAGCTTATTAACTTTTTCGTATTCTACCATATAATACTAAATAAGGGGACTTTTGTCCCCTATTTTTACGTTTCACGGTGCAAATGTACGCTTTATCTTTGTGGTTTCCAAATATTTTTATGAATTTATCCAAGCAAAACCAATGCCGCAAATCTGTAAGTAGTTTGTGTAGCGAAGGGCATACTGTTTAGCCAAGTAGTAGTAAAATCCTGCAATTTGATACAATACTGCCATAATACAAAAATCCGCAAAAATTACCTGGTGTTATCAAGACAGAAAATATAATATGTTACTCCAGAATACCCTCAATTCGAGTCAAGCTACGAAGCGTTATGCTGAGCTATCTGGCTATGCTATTTCCAAGCATTAAGGTGGTAAAAACATAAATTGTTGAGGGCAGAATATAAATAAAAGACTGCTTTAATCGCAGGAGCTAAGACTCAAATGAAAAATTATCTGATAAGTAAAGGGAAGAGCTCAGTACATTGAAAATCAACGAAAAATATCGTGCAGAATACAAAATTAAACTATTAATTTGAAAATCAAGAAAATAAATGGAAAATTTTTAGATTTTTTCTTGTTTATATTGTTTGGAACAAATATTTTTGCCGCTTCAAATCTGTAGTTTATTGATTATACTATGGGAGTTAATTTGTAACAATCAGGGTTTTATGAAATGTCCCCCTGGAAACATAAAAGCGGAAATATAAATAAAAAAATAATTAATAACATTTAAAAAAGGAGGAATTAAGTATGTCAGAGTTACCATTGTTATTTTGGCTTGTCCCGGTAAGCGCAGCACTGGCCCTGGGATTTGCATTTTATTTTTTCAAAAGGATGTTACGCCATGATGAGGGCACCGACACCATGAAAAGAATTGCGGCCCACGTAAGGAAAGGGGCAAATTCTTATCTGAACCAACAATACAAAGTTGTGTTTCTTGTTTTTCTCATCATTACAGTGATTTTTTCAATTTTGGCCTATGGGCTTGGGGTTCAGAATCCCTGGGTACCATTTGCATTTTTGACAGGCGGTAGTTTTTCTGCACTGGCAGGTTACTTTGGAATGAAAACGGCAACTTTTGCTTCCGGCAGAACCGCCCATGCAGCAAGAAGCTCACTTGATAAAGCACTGAAACTGGCTTTCAGGAGTGGTGCTGTTATGGGGCTGGTGGTTGTTGGCCTTGTTTTGATTGATATTTCACTCTGGTTTATAGTATTAAATTTGGCCGTTCCCGAAGCAGAAGAAGGCTTTAAGCTCTTAACAATTACCGCTACCATGCTGACTTTTGGTATGGGTGCTTCTACCCAGGCTCTGTTCGCACGTGTTGGTGGTGGTATTTACACCAAAGCCGCAGACGTAGGTGCCGACCTTGTCGGTAAAATCGAAGCCGGCATTCCTGAAGATGACCCGCGTAATCCGGCAACCATTGCTGATAATGTCGGTGATAATGTTGGAGATGTGGCCGGTATGGGCGCTGACTTGTTTGAATCTTTCGCTGGTTCAATACTTGCTACAGCGCTGCTTGGTGCAGCCGCATTTATGGGCACTCCCGAGATGCAAATGAATGCTATATTGGCCCCTATGCTTATAGCTGCTGTGGGTACCATGCTTTCTATCCTTGGTATTTTTATGGTCAGAACAAAAGAAGGGGCTTCACAAAAACAATTGCTGAAATCACTTAGCCTTGGTGTAAATGTAAGCGCCGGCCTGATTTTAGTTTTTTCTTTTGTTATATTATACGCCCTGAACTTCCATAACCTAGACGTTGTTAACATTTGGGGTATCTGGGGCTCAATTGCCATTGGCCTGCTGGCAGGGATTGGTATCGGACAGTCAACCGAATACTTCACCGCATCAGCTTATAAGCCAACAAAGAATATTGCTAAATCTGCACAAACGGGCCATGCTACGGTCATTATCAATGGTGTGGGTACAGGCTTAATTTCTGCTGCTGTGCCGTTGTTTATCATCGTTGTGGCCATCACTTTGGCTTTTCTGTTTTCCTCAGGTTTCAGCTTTGCCGCTGAAAGCCTCAATTATGGATTATATGGTATTGGCATTGCAGCCGTTGGTATGCTTTCAACCCTGGGCATAACGCTCGCCACTGATGCATACGGCCCAATCGCTGACAACGCCGGTGGTAATGCTGAAATGAGTGGCCTTGACCCGGAAGTCAGAGAACGCACAGATGCCCTTGATGCACTTGGTAACACAACTGCTGCCACAGGGAAAGGTTTTGCCATTGGAAGTGCCGCATTAACAGCCTTAGCACTACTTGCGGCTTATATTGAAGAAGTAAAAATGATGTTTGTTAAAGTGCTTGATAAACCCGAATTTATCGTCAATGGGAAATTTGGTGATGTAGAAGCACAATATGCTGACTTTATTGATTTTATCTATCATTTTGAAATTCACCTTATGAACCCAATGGTGCTTGTTGGTATTTTCATTGGCGTGCTGGGTGTATTCTTATTCAGTGGCATGACAATGAATTCCGTTGGCAGGGCTGCACAAAAAATGGTGGATGAAGTACGCCGCCAGTTTAAAGAAATTCCCGGCATCAAAGAAGGAACAACTGAACCTGATTATGAACGTTGTGTAGCAATATCAACAAAAGCCGCTCAAAGGGAAATGATGATACCTTCTTTAACTGCCATCCTTATCCCCGTTATTGTGGGTCTGATCTTCGGTGTAGGTGGTGTTGTCGGACTCCTGATCGGTACAATTACTTCCGGTTTTGCCATGGCTATTTTTATGGCCAATTCCGGCGGGGCATGGGATAATGCTAAAAAATATATCGAAGAAGGAAACTATGGAGGTAAAAACTCTGACAGCCATGATGCTGCCATCACAGGCGATACCGTGGGTGATCCGTTTAAGGATACATCAGGCCCGAGCCTGAATATCCTGATTAAA
>JBNJGX010000312.1:0-3181 GCA_051748025.1 Bacteroidota bacterium | reverse complement strand
AGAGGATATTTTAAAAGATAAAATCAATATTTTACAGGATACCTGTCAAAAACTGAATGCGATGATTGTATTGAAAGGGACACATTCGTTGATTGGTTATCCCGACAAAAAAGTATTGATAAATTTTTCCGGTAATCCAGGTATGGCCGGTGCCGGCAGTGGCGATGTATTAACCGGAGTTATTGCGGGCATGGCCGGTCTGGGATTTTCAATTGACGAGGCGGTGCCAATGGGCGTTTTCCTGCACGGTTTGGCCGGCGATCTTGCGGTAATACAAACAGGCGAAGACAGGCTTATCGCGGGCGATATTACGGAAAATTTACCTGCTGCAATGAAAACTATGCGGGATAATTTCGAAAATATAACCAAAAATTTTTATCATTTTATACACGTGATCTAACAAATTACAAGGAAAAGAATAAAAACAGATAAATCAAAATGAGTATTAACCAATAAAAAGGAGGTCACAAATGCGATACAAAAGTTTAAAATTAAGTGCCGTGTTATTGTTCGGACTTGGGTTGACAGGATTACAGGCACAAACCATGTATGTAGAAGAAAGTAACGATACACAAATCTCTTATGTTTTGAGTAACGTATGCAAAATGACATTCTCGTCGGGGAATGTTACTGTTCAGAAAACAGATAATACCACAAGAGTATATGCACTGGACGGATTAAAGTACTTAAGCTTTAATGACTTTACAACAGCCATTGATGAACAGCAAATTCAGGCAGGAAATACCAACCTGATTGCATACCCTAATCCTGTAATTGATATGTTGAACATTTATTTCACAGGTACAAAAAATAACAATGGCAGTATAAGTATTTTAACCACTGAAGGCAAAATTGTACAAACACTAAAAACGTCAAGAACAGGCATTGTAAAACTAAATCTTAGTCATTTGCCTCAAGGTATTTACATTTGCCGCTATAGCAACAGCACAGAAATTCAAACAGTAAAAATCATCAAAAAATAAAGGAGAAAAAAACAATGAAAAAAAGGATATTTCTTTCAATGGCTTTATTTGTACTTGCACTTTCAGTACAGGCACAAAACGATATCATGTACATAATGAAAAATGGTACCGTAGTGGGCCAATACGATGTAACCACCGAAATCGACAGCATTATTTTTTATGAACCGGAACAATCAGGTGGTACATTTACGGACCCACGTGATGGCCATGTGTACAAAACTGTAATAATAGGCGACCAGGAATGGATGGCCGAAAACTTAAAATATTTACCGGAAGTGATAGGCTCTCAGGCCATATCAAAAACAGTCCCTTATTATTACGTATATGATTATGAAGGGTCGGATGTAGAAGAAGCCAAAGCAACAGAAAATTATAACACATATGGTGTTTTATACAACTGGCCTTCCGCTATTGATGCGTGCCCTGCTGGCTGGCATTTATCAACCGCTGACGATTGGTCGCAGTTAAAGAAGATCTATACCGCTGAAGAATTAAAAGCAACAGGTACTATAGAAGACGGAACAGGGTTATGGGCCAGCCCCAACTCCGGAGCAACCAACGAAAGCGGTTTTACAGCCCTTCCGGGTGGGGAACGATACCAACATACAGGTGATGGTTTTTGGATGAATATTGGCAAGCATGGTTATTGGTGGACTGCTACAGTGGACAGTTATGACGACCCTTTTTATCAGCGGATGGACTACAATAAAAAAAGTGTGTCAGGGGACTGGTGTAGTAAAAGGTATGGGTATTCAGTCCGTTGTGTGAAAGATTAATTTATTTGATTCATTTATCTATTTAATATTTAATCCCTATTTTTCAGGACATGTTTGAAGAACTACAACACAATGAATTACACAATTATTAATGTAATTTATAATTCATTGACGGCTATATCTCAGTTTACCCTGTTAAATAAGGAGAAGCCACCTGCAAAGTGGAATTTAACAGGGTGAATAAAGAAATTTAACTCCGGGGAAAGTACAGATTTTGGGCGTCACTGAAATGAATCAGGAAAAAGTATTTGAACTGCGGTTTATTCAGGGCCGAAATCCTGACTGGGTGGCCCGCCCGTTTTTTGCCAAATTTGATGAAAATGCCATTTGGATGGATACATTAAAACCGGCAATTGGAGAAAAAGTCTTTTTTGAAGATGAAGAATTTAAATATTTCAGAGAAAATTACTACGACAGTGAATGGGAAAGTTTTGAGTAATCCGATACTTTTTTAAAAAACCTCGTAACTACTCACCGGCATGGGAAAATTCAGCCGGTTGAGCACCCGTTCCAGCAAAATTCCCTGGTTGGGATCGTAATTGTAGCCATAGGTTGCCCTCACACCATACGAAATAAAATGAACAGCCCTGTCGAGCGCAATGGGAAGGCTGTCGCCCTGCATCAGCGAGCCGGTTAAAACGCTGGTGAAACAGTCGCCCGTTCCCGGGAAATCGGCCGGAATGTAATCGATGGGCACTTTCCAGAACAGGGAACCATTTTTATTGTATGCAATCACCGAAAATTTTTTGCCGGGGGTTTTATCCGGGACACTTGTAACAACCACAATCCCAGGCCCCGCATCCGACAGGTGTAACATCCATTCTTTAATATCATCTTCACCGGCATCGGGTTGAAAGGGTTTTCCCAGCAGCAAAAACATCTCGGTCAGGTTGGGGGTAATAACATTTGCTTTTTGAATTAATGATCTCATCTCCGAAACCATTTTTTGATTAAACGGCGCATACAATTTGCCATTGTCTCCCAAAACCGGGTCAACCACCACCAATTGGTTCTCTTTGCTAAATGTATCAATTAATCTTTGAACAATACGAATCTGCTTGTACGATCCTAAAAAACCGCTGTAAACAGCATCAAAAGCTACATCTAACTTTTCCCAGTGGTCGATTATAGGTTGCATCTGCGCGGTAAGATCGGTGAAATGATACCCTTTGATCCGGCTGTGAGATGACAACACAGCGGTTGGTAACGGACAAACTTTAATTCCCATGGTTGACAAAATAGGAATAACAACGGAAAGCGATGTCCGTCCGCAACCCGAAAGGTCGTGTATGGCGGCGATTTGTTTTACAGGCGATTGTGATAACATTTTCACTTATTTTTTTATTCAAGCCAGGGATCCATATTCAGGTTTGTCGAAGAAAACAGATCCATGTTTTGGTATTCAACTATTTTTTCCAGATG
>JBNJGX010000311.1:0-3186 GCA_051748025.1 Bacteroidota bacterium | reverse complement strand
ACGGTTTACGTTTTAAGCATAGCGAAATGCCACAGCCTTCAATTCCTGGTTTGATTTTGAAATACCATATTTTGTTGCCACCTTTCTCCATTGACTGACAGCAGCTTTTACCTGATCAATGATGCTTAATGCCCGGGCTTTATCAAGGCGGAAATATTCATGAACATCCATGGCAAGTTCCAGGTCTAAAGCATTGTCATCTTCAGAAATATTTAACTTTAAACCTGTACCACTTTCAACCGGATTGATGTCAAAAGCCGGGGATAAATGCCATCCATCACCTGATAATAAAAAGCCATGATTTCTCAGGTGATCATCGGTATTTGAGATACAAATATTAAAAACTATCCTGCGCCAGAGTTCATGCAGATCTCCATCCACATTGACACCATGCCTTGCAATGAAGTCCACCAATTCAAGATAACTCACACCTGCTGCTGCATCGGCACCATCAGTATAACCAAGTTGAGTCATGGCCGATGTAAAATGAATGCGTTTCCCTTTCTTCGTCCGGTCAAATCTTTTGGTAAGAAATGTATGATAATTGCCGGAGAACGTTTTGGCAAGGCATTTCGCCATATTTATGCCCGCAGCAACAGCAAGTTCATAAGTAACAATTTCCCAGGCTCCAACATCACCATCATCTTTTTTGCTCGGAAATTTAGCTATCCATAAATGATTTTCAGGATCCAGAACACTTGCTTTAGGCCTGGCACCACCCAAAGATGATCCGGGATTAATGAGCATATTTAACCACTTCAGATATTCGGGGTCATCAATGGCATCTTCTTCTTCAAGTTTCAAACTTAGCTGTTCAAGTTCACGTATAGAAGACCAGGGTGGTATTGTTAGTTTTTTATCATCACCCAAAAAAGGCCCGTTTAAATCAAGCTTAAACCGAAGCCCACCCATGCGTAAGTTATCATAAACACCAAGCAGATAATCCGTTTCAAAAAGCTTGTTTGTATTACGTTTCTGTAATCTTGCCTCTGCAGCTTCTTTTCGCTGCATAAGCACCCTCCCCCATCTATCCGGCGAAGAATCAAGGAAAATACCAAAATTGGATTTTTTATTGTCATTCAAATACTGAGGCCCGGAATAAAGTTGCAAATCAGGATCAAGTGTTTGCACATAACCAGATGTCAACCAGTTACTGTCATATTCGAAAGAGAAAATCTCTTTACCCCTTAATGTTTCTGATTTCAACACACCCATCAGCATTGAACCATTGAGCTCCTGCCAGTCTGCATAAACAAATATCTCTCTTTTTGCCATATCTATTTCTTTTTGGGTGCACGTTCTTTTGTTGATAAGCCTATATCCTGCAGCTTTCTGCCCAGCTTATCATCACTGGCCAAAAACAGAAAGTCTTCTTCCAGACCCAATGCATGCAACACACTAATGTAATGACCAATACTTACAGATGCCTGACCTTTCTCAATGGACAACAACGTAGGCCTGCTTATACCTGCCCGTTCTGCAAGCATTTTACTGCTTAACTTGCGGCGCAACCGGGCAAGCCTGATTTGTTCTCCAACTGTCCGGAGTATGTTTTGCGTTTTGGGTAAAAGCTTATGGTTTGAACTCATAACGTAAATTTTATTTTACAAATATACATCTTTTTGTAAAACATAATTAACATTATATGTTTTTTTTTGATATTTTTTAATGTTGCAATCCTTATTGTTTTGGAATCAGACTTTTAAATAAAGTACAGACAAACTATTAACACAGCTAACCGTGTTTCAATTGCCCGCTCCCGCATCCGAAACGCATCCCGCTCGCGAATCCAAAACATGCGTGTTTATTTTAATTAATCCCGTTAGCAAACAACCACAGTTTGCGGTGGCATATCAGGTAATAATTGAAATGTGTGCCGGTGATCATCATGTGCTTATGGTATTACATGTTTTCTCAATATAAAAATCCAAACATCCATAAAGGTATCTTGTTCCCAAAACCAATTTCAATATCATCAACCGCTAAATAGCTGTTGGACAACCCTTTTATTTGCTTATGCTTTTTATTTCTGCCACCAATTTCCATAATGTACTTTTCATTCACCATAAAATCTCCTTTCACAGGGCTCAGATTTATATTATAGCCCGCATTTTTCACTTGATTCACAAAAAAAGTTTCACGCAAAGCTCCTATATCAGGATTGTTATGAAATGCAAAAGGAAATGTTGTGTTTTCAAAATAAATCTTCCCCGGCTTTTGAAGTTGTGAAAATCCTTTCCCCGGTTTGTAAAGAAACGAAAGGATATTGGCATCTTTCAGGTTTTTAAGGTAAGTGTAAACGGTAACCCGGCTCAAATGCAGGCGGTCAACAATTTTTGCAATATTTGGTTCATAAGGGACACTTTGAGCGATCACGCCAAGCAATCGCTTTAGCTTTTCCACATTGGATGCATTGTATCCTTCAATATAAGCCAGGTCATTTTCTAACACAGCATTGATTACCTGTAGAAGCCTGGATGATAAAGCACCTTCAGGTATTTCCCCGGAAAACGGGAAATATCCTTCCTGCAGGTATTCTTTAAAAAGGGGCAGGATTTTTATACCGGATAATATTGTATTCGCTGTTTCAGTGTGATGTTTCAAAATATCATCAAAAGAAACAGGATCAAAATGCAGCTTGTGGTTTAATGACAAATATTCGCGAAACGATAATCCGTGCAATGTTTTGGTCTCAAGACGCCGGCTCAGGTCAGCTTCTCCTTTATACATGTCTAATGCCGATGAACCGGTAAAATAAACCTGCATGTCAGGATGACCGTCATAAATAAGTTTGAGTTCCTGTGACCATAATCCATATTTATGGACTTCGTCAATAAGCAAATATTTCCCTCCATAACTATACCACTGAGAAGCGAGATCAAATAATGTATTGCTGTAAAAATACGGATGATCGGCAGTAACATACAATGCCTTTCCGGGTTGCGGGCAATCGGCTTTGAGATACTGTAAAAGCATGGTTGTTTTGCCTACCCCACGAAGCCCTTTCAATCCCAGTAACCTATGGCCTTTTTTTACTTCCGGATACAAATAACGATGCCACCGGTTATCCGTAAGATTCAAAAGATTGTTCTGATATGAAAACAGTTCTTCCATAATATTGTTTTATAGTCAAAACAAATATAGCATTTTTTGTACGCAATAAAAAAACATTTTAAAATCTTTTTT
>JBNJGX010000310.1:0-3200 GCA_051748025.1 Bacteroidota bacterium | reverse complement strand
TCGCATCAACGCTTCATCGCCAATCCGCCAGCTCGCCAGCTCGCCAGCTCATCAACTCGCCCTGCGCGCACCCCTAAATCTCCGCCTAAGGCGGATTATGGCTCGGTTCGTCATAATAAAAATACAGTAAAACAAGCTTATTCTTTTAATTCAGTATCATCAGGTAATTCAATGGCTTTATTATCGTATTTCACTTCTTTCCCAAATTTATAGGTAATCACCAAAAACAATTGGCCATCACGAGTATAACGATACCATTCGCCATTTTTTTCACCCATATTGTAAGAGCCTTTATATCTGAGATTACCATTTAACCAATAAGCAACATGCTCACCATCAGGGAGTCCATCTTCAAATCTTCCTTCATAAATCAATATATCATTTAAATAATGACGCCATTTACCCTGACGAACATCAAAACTATATTTTCCAACTTCTTTATAACCTCTATGATGTACAATCCATGGCCCTTCTCGTTTACCATCCACATAATTCCCTTTAGCCCATAAATCACCGGAATAGGTATATTCTTTATACATTCCATCCAAAACATTATTATTATAATATTCCTGACGTCGCAATTGACCGTTGGAATAATACCATCGCCATAAACCCACAGCCTCTCCATTTTCATTGTATTCGCCGCGTTGTTCCACTTCACCATTTGGAAAATAATAATTCCATTCGCCTACTTTTATTCCATCGCTATATTGACCTTTTGCTTTTAATTGGCCTGTTTTGTAGTATTCTTCAAAATCATCCTGACGCTGTCCCGATTTATCTATAATTCCCTTTTCTACAACCTTACCCTGATCCATCACATATGCTTCCTTAATATTACCCTGCCGGTCATACTCGCGGCGGATCCCATCCATTTTACCATCAAGGTAGGTGGCCCTGGTTTTTAAACTCCCATCTTCATAATAATTCCGCTTTATTTCATAATTGGCAACTGCCTTATCTTTGGTGATCTTTTCTCCATTTTCATACTTTTCAATATTAACCAGCTCTCCGTTTTTATTAAACTGCTTAAATATTCCGTTCCTTTTACCATCTAAATAATTTTCTTCTGATTTGATTTTTCCATTGGCATAAAATGTTTTCCATGGTCCTTGTTTTCTTCCCCTGGAATCACGACGATTGATATATTCCCTACTAACTAAAAATCCGTTTTCATACTTCATTAAAGAAACAATATTTCCCTCACGATCATATACTTTTTCAAATCCATCCTTTTTCCCGTTTCTATACAATACCTCTTTTTTAATGGTAGAATCTAAATAAAAAACTTTCATCCAACCCTCTTTGACATCATCATCAAAATTTTCCGTGACTATTTCATCTTCTGCATAAGTTACCCGCAATCCATTCTTAAGCCCTTCTTCATAATTGATGATCATAGAAATATCTCCATTGGGACTATAGAATTTCCAGGTCGAATCCAGTTTAAAATTTTTCCTGTTTCCTTTAGATTTTAGCGTACCGTCTTTGTAGTAGGTTTTCCAATAACCATTAGGATTTCCATCAATTAAAAGACCTTCGGATGAAATTTGGCCATTTTCATAGGTGAATTTTTGATAATTTTCATCAGTTGTATCTATTTGAGAATGTGATTCTAATGAAAAGATCAACAAAATAAAGATCAACAAAATATAGTGATAAAATAAGTTCATCTGTTTATGATTTTGATTATAATGCCTAATACTTATATTTATGTCACTTGTTTTCAAAAACTATAAACCATTTTAAATAATCACTTTTCTGTCTGTTAAAAATTTTCTCATAATGGTTTCTGCCAACGAAATTAAACAAAACAGCCTAAAAATTACTGAATGATATTCAGTTTTTTGGATATATCCAACATTTTATCGATAGGTTTTTTTGCCAGGCGAATAGTTTCTTCATCCAGGGTAATTTCGGGTTTTTCATTTTTCAGACAGAGATATACTTTTTCCATGGTGTTCATTTTCATGTAGGGACAATCATTACACGCGCAAGTTTCATCAGCTGATACAATCATAAACTCTTTTTGCGGTGATTCTTTTTTCATCTGATGCGTAATTCCTGTTTCGGTAGCTACAATAAATTTTTGAGCATCCGATTTTCTAGTATAATTTAACAGCTGAGTAGTTGATCCAATAAAATCAGCAAGCTCCAACACCGGAGGCTGACATTCAGGATGGGCTATTAAAGGAACATGCGGATTTGCTGCTTTCATATGAAGTATATGCTCAGTAGTCAAAATATCATGTACTTCACATGTTCCATCATACAACACCATATTCCGTCCACTAACCTTATTGACATAAGCGCCCAAATTTTTATCCGGAGCAAAAATGAGCTTTTCATCTTTGGCAAAAGAATTTACAATATCCACAGCATTACTGGAAGTACAAACAACATCCGACATGGTTTTTACCGCTGCAGTAGCATTAACATATGAAATTACCTTATGATCCGGATATTGATCGATAAACGCTTTAAATTTATCTTTAGGAGCAGCCTCAGCCAGCGAACATCCGGCATTGGCATCTGGCAAAACTACCCGTGTTTTTGGATTCAGTATTTTCGCTGTTTCCGCCATAAAATGAACTCCGGCAAATACAATGATATCTGCTTCAACCTGTTCTGCTCTTCTGGCTAAACCCAAACTATCTCCTATATAATCAGCTATATCTTGTATGTCTGACGTTTGATAATAATGAGCCAGTATAACAGCATTTTTTTCTTTTCTTAATTTATTAATTTCTTTTACTAAATCCATATGCGATATATATATATAATTATTTTTAAAAATTTAAATCTAAAGTATGGTGTATATAGCTTGTTAATACTGTTCAAAATCTTTGCATTTTTTTCTTTGATTATTCAATATTAAATACCAATCAACAATTTATTATTTTTTAGACATTTGAAATCAGATGGATGAATACTTATCAACATCTTGTTAAAAACACTTATCAAGGGTTAATTATTGTTGTAATTTTGTTTTTTCTTGTTAAGTAATCGTTCATTTGTTTTAACAGTTTTCAATTTTGGATGTTTTTTTGTTGATAAATGGCTTGTTGTTCATAAGTGAATTTATTTTTCAGCATCCGGACATAGGTTTTAAACAATACTATTAATAAACTTGTTGATAAATAAACAACATTTTAAAGATCAACAACTATAGAAAAAGCAGCTGTTGGCTTACTAAAACA
>JBNJGX010000309.1:0-3204 GCA_051748025.1 Bacteroidota bacterium | reverse complement strand
CCTTTGCGTGAAACAACCTCTGCGTCTCTGCGCCTCTGCGTGAAACCACCTCTGCGTCTCTGCGCCTCTGCGTGAAAACACCTCTGCGTCTCTGCGCCTTTGCGTGAAACAACTCTGCGTCTCTGCGCCTCTGCGTGAAACCACCTCTGCGCCTCTGCGTGAAAAATATTATCACATCAAATAAATGTGGAATAATATTTCATTAATTAATTATATCTTAAAGAATATTTTTCATATCTTTGTGTAAGCTAATACATTTGTTTAACCTGACAAACCAAATTACCATGAAAAAACTCAGCCTTTTATTCACATCATTACTCATTGCCTGCATGCTTTCCGCGCAGGATTACAACGTTACGTTTAGCGCTTCTGATACGCCCACCGATCAGGTTGACAGCGTACAGGTAGAAAACATTACCCAGGGAAAAACCATTACGGTGAACGGAGATGACACACTACACCTTGTTGATGTTGTCCAGAATATTGAACAGCCTGAGAGCAAAAGCAGATTTTCTGTTTATCCCAATCCGGCAAGCGGGTACGCTTTTGTGGAATTTTGGCATGATGACAGCGATGATGCACAATTTAGTGTGTATGATATGGCAGGAAGAAAAATCATGTCTCAATCTCTTGATGTTACGTGTGGAACAAACACATATAAACTGACTAATTTAAGTCAGGGAAATTATGTCGTTTCCATTGTGACAGATAACCTGCAATTCTCAGAAACCTTAAATACAACAGGAAACAGTGGAGCTTCTGTGAAAATTGTACCGGTCAGCGCCAGTGAGACAGAAGAAACAGTCAAAAAGAAGAACACCAGGGCAGGCACGCTTGTTGACTGGCAGTATGATGAGGATGACATTTTAATATTCAAAGCCTGGGGAGAAGGATACTCCAGGATATATGTGTATAAAATCACTTCAGATAATGATTTAACAATATTTTTTGAAGATTGTGTTGATACAGACGACAACAAATATACCGTGGTGGAAATTGGCGGAACGGTGTGGATGGCAGAAAACCTGCGCACATCAAAATACACCAACAATGTTCCTGTTCCTGTGGCTACGGACAGTGCGTCATGGAGAGATGCAGATGATGCCCTTTGTTATTATGATTATGACAGCACAACCTACGCGTCTCAATTTGGCGCACTCTATAATTTTGCTGCAGTTAATACCGGGAACCTTTGTCCCAATGGCTGGCATGTTCCAACAGAAACGGAGTTTGAAGATTTGGTCATTTATCTCCAAAATAACGGGTACAATTATGATGGAACAGAAGACACAGATAATGACATATCTACTAATGACAAGACAGCAAAAGCCCTGTGTTCAACAAGCAGTTGGATGGCTTCAGATACTGTTGGTGCACCAGGCAACGATGATTATCCCAGTTACAGAAACCGCTCCGGATTCAGTGCTATTGGTTCAGGTGGCATAAATCCTGACATCGGTTATCCCACAGTTGCCAGTGTAAATGCCAGCTTCTGGAGTAATACAGTGTCAAGCGAAATTCATTCAATAAAAATGAGTGTAACATACCATAGGGCACACATCACTATGGGACCAAATAGTAAAGAAGTTGGTTGTTCTGTCAGGTGCGTGAAAGATTGATACTATATGCTTAGCGTTTGCTTTACTTGGCATGCTTGACGCCATTCTGCTCCAACTCCTCAAAATTTCCCCGTCCATATTACCAGCAGCATCATAAAGGGCTTTTTATAAGTAAAAAGGAAAGGTAATTTTAATCCTGATTACAAGTTTATAAATCTTTATGATGCTTCTTTATTAATCCCATATTATTGTAATTACCCACAGATTTTTGGTATTTTTGTTTTCTATAATATGGAATTATGAACTTTAACCAGATTCTGAAAGACATTGATAAACGGATATTCCATCCTGTATATCTTTTATGGGGTGAAGAGCCGTATTTTATTGATGCCATTGTAAACAAGATCACAGAAACTGTATTGACAGAAAGTGAAAAATCATTCAATCAAACAATATTATACGGGAAAGACACAAATGCTTACGAGATTAATGAAATGGCACGGCGTTTCCCGATGATGGCCAACCATCAACTGGTAATTGTAAAAGAAGCCCAGGAACTGAAGGAATTTAAAAAACTTGAATCTTATGTTTCTGCCCCACTCAAAAGCACCATATTGGTTTTTGCTTTTAAATACAAAAAAATTGACAAACGGCTGAAAATTGTAAAGAAGATAGAAGAAAACGGGCTGGTGTTTGAATCAAAGCGGGTATATGATAACAAGATCCCGACATGGATTGAATCATACCTGTTTGACAGAGATCTGCGTATTGAGCCGAAAGCCACCATGTTGCTGTCAGAAAACCTTGGTTCCGGATTATCAAAAATTGTCAACGAACTGGACAAACTCATTTTGACGATGCCCGAAGGTGCAGATACGATAACCCCGCAGATGGTTGAAAAAAACATAGGCATCAGCAGGGATTTTAACATTTTTGAACTTCAGCGGGCACTGGGCACTAAAAATAAATCAAAAGCATACCTTATCATTGATTTTTTTGGAAAAAATCCCAAAAATCATTCGGCTGTACTTACCGTGATGATGTTATTTGCCTATTTTAAACGATTGCTGCTGCTGAAAACACAGAAAGATACATCCCGGAATGCTGTTGCTGCTGCGCTGGGGGTATCACCATACTTCGTTAGTGAATATTTACAGGCATCAAAATATTATAATTTAAAAAGCCTGGTAAGTATCATTTCGATATTGCGGCAATATGATATGAAAGTTAAGGGAGTGGGTGCCGGAAACATGTCCGAATCTGAGCTGATGCGTGAAATGATCTTTAAAATACTGCATGCCTGACCTGCCTGCCTGTCGGCGAGGCAGGAAATCCAAAATCCAAAATCCAAACTCAAAATAAATCTCAATTTTGAAAATAAAAACACGAAACCCGAAACACGGAACACGAAACCCGAAACCGCCGCCCCGAGCGGAGCCGAGGGGACGAAACACGAAACACAAAACACGAAACACGAAACCGCCGTCCTGCGCTGTATTGAGCGAAGTCGAAGGGACGAAACCCAGAACACGAAACCCGGAAAGTGTAAAGTTATTTTTTTGATTTTGTTTTTGGGATTTGGGATTTATTTTGAACTTTGATTTTTGAACTTGGGATTATCTGACAAAATATGTCAGAAAATAAA
>JBNJGX010000308.1:0-3231 GCA_051748025.1 Bacteroidota bacterium | reverse complement strand
CTGCGCTTCCATTACTGGCTTCTTTAATATTTAACCTTAAAGCATGGTAAGGTATTCCGCCAATATTTAAAACATATTTGATATCATCATCTACATTGTCTGGTTTAATGATAACTAATACATTCTTAGAGGGTTTTCCGTAACCCCAATTAGAATTATAAGCGTCATCACAAAATTACATCAAACCACAACAATCTTCTGATTCTATTTACAGTCAGGCATTAATATTCCCTACCAACCTCCATCACTCCATCTCGCTATCATTCCATCGTTCAATCGTGCCATCGTGCAGTCGTGCAGTCGTGCTTTCGTGCCACCGTGCAGTCGTGCCATCGTTTGTATCTAAAAAATCAATCAGTCATGTTTTAGAATACAGGCAATATTTTTATTATGTACACCAATAATTTTTATTAATTTTGAATTGTTATAAACAACTGTTTTATGAAACGAACATGAATTTTAACTTTTAAAATACACACACAAAAATGATTAAAATTCATCGTGAGTTCCATCTGACCATTGAAAATTAAAATATAAACAGATGAAACAATGTATTTTCATCCTCATTGTATTAATGGGGTTAACGACCGGGGCAAAAGCACAGGAAGATTTTCGCTGCATCACACCTGAGATGAACCGCACAGAACTGGAAAATAATCCTGAAGCACGCGCACGAAGGGCTCAACTCGAGCAGTTCATAGATAATTACGAAGAACCAGCCGGGCAACAACGAGAAGTATATGTTATCCCGGTGGTATTTCATATTGTTCACGACAACGGCAGTGAAAATATTCCATATGAACAGGTTGAAGATGCCATTCGCATATTGAACGAAGATTACCGGCTTATAAATTCTGACACCACTTACATCATTGATGAGTTTAAGCAACTGGCCACAGATTCACAAATAGAATTCCGTCTTGCCAAAATTGACCCCTCGGGCAATTGCACAAATGGCGTTACACGCACAGAATCACACCTGACCACCAACGGCGGTGAAAGCATCAAGGATATTGCACCGGGATGGCCGCGTGCAAGCTACATGAATGTCTGGGTTGTACGAAGCATAGGTAACAGTGTTGCCGGTTACGCCTATTATCCCGGCACTGTTGAAGATGGCAGGGACGGCATTGTAATCGGACATACTTATGTTGGTTCCATAGGTACAGGTAGCACAGGAGGCAGTCGAACACTCACACATGAAGTCGGACACTGGTTAAACCTTGCTCATCCATGGGGTCATTCCAATGATCCTGAGCTGGCATCAAATTGTGATATTGACGATGGGATTGACGATACACCAAATACAATCGGTCACACCAGTTGCAATTTATATGCAAACACATGCGGCAGCCTCGATAACGTTCAAAATTATATGGATTATTCATTTTGTGGCAGGATGTATACACATGGCCAGGGTGAAGCAATGCGTGCCGTACTGAACAGTCCGGTTGCTGACCGGGATAATTTATCCACTGAAGCCAATCTGATCGCAACCGGCACACTCAACCCTGAAGAAGCAGAAATTTGTGCTGCCAGTGCCGATTTTTCATTTGACATGTCTCACGGATGTGAAGGCATAAGCGTGCAGTTTACTGACAGGACATACGGCACAGACAGCATCAGCACTTATAACTGGTCGTTTCAGGGTGGCACACCGTCTTCTTCGCAAGAACGTCATCCGGTTGTAACTTATGACAACGAAGGCTTCTATGATGTAGAGCTGGAAGTAATTAATCCTGCAGGGAATGACATTTACAATGTTGAGAAGGCGATCAGCGTTTATCAACCTGCCTCGGGCAATACATTTCCTTTCCATGACAGTTTTGAATCCTCTGATTTCCCTGAAGGGTCAGGCCCAGGGGATGATCACTATTTTGAAACCTACGGAGAAACAGGATGGCAACGCTCAACAAATGCTGCAACATCCGGCGATCATGCCATGTTTATTGATTTGAACAATGAACCGGACAAGGTTAAAAATGCTTTCATCACACCTGCAATTCAGGTTGACTCGCTTGATTTTCCACTCAATGTAGATTTTCAGATGGCTTATGCCCAGTCACAGGAAAACAATATGGATATTCTTAAGGTATATATTTCTGCAGATTGCGGGGAAAACTGGCTAATACGATACTACAAGAACGGGGAAAACCTGAATACTGCAAACACCACCCATGCTTATGGCACCTTTTATCCACAGGAGGATGAATGGCGGGAAGAAAATTTTTCATTATCAGAAAGCATGTTTGATGATCCCAATTCTATCCGCCTGAAATTTGAAGCTGAAAGCAGGGGTGGAAATGCCATGTACATTGATGATATAAACCTTACCTCTGTTTCAGGTTTTGACAAACCATCCGTTCAAAATAATTTCAGCCTCTATCCCACATTTTTCAACAAGTCCCTGTATCTTGAATCTGAAGTATATGGTAAAGCTGTATTATCCGCGTACGATATTTCCGGCAAGCTTCTCAGCAAAACCAACATTAAACTGACAGATCAGCAGAATATTGCAGGGTACATTCCTGAAAATCACACAGGTCTGGTTATCATAAAAATTAAAACACAAAACAGTGTGAAGGTTTTCAAAGCAATTGCAGCGGATTAAAGATTTATCATCAGATAACACAAATTAAACATTAAATCCCCGTCATAATTTTAAGGAAATTATATTCTTATTCATATTTTTATTACCTTGCCTCAAAAATTGTATATCATGAAATCTTATGTGAATATTATTTTTGTTAGCTTCATTGTTGCTATGCTTGCTTCCATGCAGACAAAAGCTCAATCATTGAAAAACCACAATAAAAGTATGATTGGACATTGCCAGGGAATCCCGGCTTATCCCGGAATTATTAATTACACACAACCCGATGGTAGCATTGTTGATTTGTTTCAGTTTGGTGACGCTGTGGTGAACTGGGCACAGACAAGTGATGGTTATACGGTATTAAAAAACCAGAACGGATGGGCATGTTATGCAATGAAAAATCATGAAGGAAGCATGGTTTGTTCTGATCAGCCTGCTCATAACCCGGATCAGCGTAGTCAATCAGATGTGAATTTTTTAAGACACATTAATAAGGAGCTCAGGTTTTCACCGGAGCAAATCAGGCGTATAAAATCACAACATCCGTTAAGTGCTAAGAAAAACCATAGAATGCCCGGTAGTTTGCCCACTACTGGCACACAAACCATCCCTGTTGTACTGGTCAATTATGCTGA
>JBNJGX010000307.1:0-3235 GCA_051748025.1 Bacteroidota bacterium | reverse complement strand
GCACGAATTATCACGAATGGGTATTCGGTAAACGATAGTCGGTAAGCGTGGTTTGCATTAGGATTTACAAAGGCTACAATAGCCCGGAAAGGGACAATTGTCAGGTTTGTAATCACAAAATTCGATGTGACATTCCCCCATAGATAATGGAACATGATTTTCCTGCCACAAATCACGGATAAAAGGATACCGCAAATGCTCCGGGTAGTTTTCAGGGAATTCGAGGACAAAATGAAAGTACAAAAGAAAATCTTCCAGGGTATGTGCCATCAATGATTTTTGCTCTTCCAGCAATTTTTCCGGCGCAGGCAGGCTTTTGTGGTCTATACCCGTGATTTCAGAAATGGGGCGTTCATCTCCTGTTACATACCGTTCTGATTCATCTAACATGTCTTCGATATCATACTCTGAAACCTCATCAAATAACCCTTTGGGCTTTTTCAAACCGGCCTTAACGGCATTAATGTCTTCAAGCAATTGTACTAAATATTGTTCCATAAACCAGTGTTTATTAATGATCCTTTTCTTCCATATTTGATTATAAGAACAAGTACGGTTATTAACCGTGCTTCACCTTTAGTTATGTCTAACCATAGTAAGGCGTTTACCATGTTAAGATAAAAGGTAAATGTAGAAATTTTAAGATCGATCACAAAACTGTAAACAGAAAAAATTTGAAAATTGATTGGAAGCCGGGAGACCGAAGTCGGAAGTCGGAAGTCTGGAGTTAGAAGATATCATATTAATCAATTTTTACTTTAAAAATGTATACTTTCCTTCGGACTTCCGACTTCGGTCTTCGGTCTTCGGTCTTATTAAAATCTCTCTATCCGGCCAGAGCCCTCTTTCTGTCCCTGATATTAAAATAAACAGAAAAAACCAGGGCAACGAAAAACACCACCAGCGTCGTTGTATCAACAAGTTCCGCTCCGGGACTGAATGAAGTGACACGCTCAATGAGATATTTAATATAGGACGAAGGCAAATCAGCATGATTTAATTTACGAAGTACCTGAAAATGCCAATCCGTTAAGGGGCAGTATCCGAAGGTATAAAAAATGCCCAGGATGAACCAGGACGCCCCTGTTAAAACAAGGGTGATCAAATTGAGTTTGCGGGTCTTTTTCCAAATCCAGCCAAAAACATTAAAAATGGTTATCGCCGAATGAAATATCACAAAAAAGATGTCAGCGATATGTAATACAATATCATTCATAATATAATGCATTTTTTATGGCACGGAACAATATAACAACTTTTTGCTAACACAATTCCTCTGAATTTGCAGTAGTAACAGTAATAAAACTATCCAAAGGCGGCAATGCGTTTAATCCTTTCGGGTTCAAGTAATTCTATCTCTTTCCCATTAATCCTTATTAATTTATCTTTCCTGAATTCACTTAAACCCCTAATAATGTTTTCAGTGCTTACACCTGCATATTCAGCAATTTCTTTTCGTGTTACGGGTAATTCAAAAATATGAGAATCAAAAATCTCACCTGAAAACTTATTCAGGACATACGCCAGCTTTCCTTTTAAATGTAATCGTTTCAATTCCAGGCTTTCATGCAAAATATTATCTGTTGCTTTACTCAGTCGCCTCATCAAATCCATGGTAAACCGGGGATTTTTTTCAGAAAAAAGCTCAATTAAGGACATATCCACAACACAAACTGTAGAAGGGATTAATGCAGTAACATCATATTGGTAAGTACCTGAAGAAAAAACACTTAAAATGCTGATAAAATCAAGCGGACGGGCAAAAGTAATAATTTGGTTCATGCCAGAGGCGTTTTCAAGGTGAAGTTTAACCATCCCTTCTTTCAGGTACATAAACCTTTCAACAGGGTCCCCTTTTTGGATGATATTATCTCCGCCATTAAATTTTAATTCCTTCCGGATACTGCATATATCAATCATCTCATCATGTGAGAGGTGATTAAAAAACATATCCCGCAGCTCACAGTTTTCACACTTACAGGTTGGTATAGATTGGTTTACAGTCATATGATAAATATCATAGCATGACATCTGTCATACTTACAACAAGAACCAAACCAAAGGGTTCACAGTTTATTTATTGAACAAATAGCAAAAATAATAAAATTATGAAAAGAATACTAATACTTGGTGGAGGTACAGCCGGAACAATGATGGCCAATAAATTAAGAAAAACGCTTTCTTCGGAAGATTGGAAAATTACAATACTTGACAAAGAAAAGAACCACTATTACCAACCGGGTTTCTTATTCATACCTTTCGGTATTTATAAACCTGAAGATGTAACCAAAAGTAAAAGTCAGTTTATTCCGGCAGGTGTAGAAATTATATACACCGAAGCAAAAAAGATATCCCCGGAAAAAAACTGTGTGCTTCTTAAAAATGGAAATACAATTAATTACAATTACCTGATAATTGCAACCGGGACAGAATTACGCCCGGATGAAACGCCGGGATTAAAGGGAGAACTTTATTATAAAGACATTTTTGATTTTTACAGTATAGAGGGAGCAACAGCATTAAGAAAGAAACTGAACAACTGGGAAGGTGGTAAATTAGTTGTCGCCATACCCGAAATGCCATATAAATGTCCGGTAGCCCCGCTTGAATTTGTTTTTCTTGCTGAGGCATATTTTGCAGAAAAAGGCATGCGTGATAAAGTGGATATTTCATATGTAACCTTAATGTCAGGAGCATTTACAAGGCCAATTGCATCAAAGATGCTGGGAGAATTACTGGATGAGAAAAATATAAATGTTGTCACTGATTTTTACACTGAAAAAATCGACAATCAGAAGAAACAACTGGTATCCTATGATGAGAGAACCGTTGATTTTGATATTCTTACAATAGTGCCCGTAAATATGGGAAGCAAAATTATTGAAAACAGCGATATGGGTGATGATATGGGATTTGTCCCGACAGATAAACATACATTGAAATCGGAAAAATGGGATAATATCTTTGTTTTAGGCGATGCAGCCAATATACCCACATCAAAAGCCGGATCTGTTGCCCACTTTGCATCTGATATTTTATTTGAAAATATTATAAATGCTATTGAAGGCAGGCCTTTGACCGCTAAATTTGACGGCCATGCAAACTGCTATATAGAAACAGGATACGGGAAGGGCGCTCTCATCGATTTCAACTATGATACTGAACCTCTGCCAGGAACATTTCCATTGCCGGGCATAGGGCCTTTTGGTTTACTAAAAAACACAAAAATGAATCA
>JBNJGX010000306.1:0-3248 GCA_051748025.1 Bacteroidota bacterium | reverse complement strand
TACAACAGATAGAAATAAAAAGTAATAATTTTTTCATAGCATCTTTCTATTTAATTTACAAATCAAAAATATGACTTTTACTATAACCATAAAAATATATCACTACTCAAAAATTACTCATAAAGTGTTATTCACTTATTTTTTAGACCTTTACATTTATTTAAAACATCAAATTAATATGTTGTCTATTAGGTTGATATATCATGGCGGATCATATTTTTCATTTTTCTATTTCATTATAATTGTTTTATATAAATTTTATGGGATATTTAGTTTGGATAATTTCATCATTGTTTGGGTTTCATATTTTAATAAAAAGGATTTATTTAACAGAAACGCATCTATAAAGTCAATATTTATTAGTTTTGAACACAAATAATCAAGCTTATGACACAAAAGCCATCCATTCCAAAAGGAACACGGGATTTTACGCCCCCGGAAATGATAAAACGCAATTATATTTTTAATACAATCCGTTCTGTTTTTGAAAACTATTGCTATCTGCCCATTGAAACACCTGCCATGGAAAAACTATCCACCCTCATGGGCAAATATGGTGAAGAGGGCGATAAACTCTTATTTAAAATACTGAATTCCGGTGATTTCCTTAAAAATATCAGGGATGAAGTAGAGACATACGGCCTTACGTCTCTACTTACAGAACGCAATATTCCGGCACTTGCAAACAAGCTGTCAGAAAAAGGCCTGAGATATGACCTGACCGTTCCTTTTGCCCGTTATGTGGTGCAGCATCAAAATGACATTGTTTTTCCATTTAAGCGGTACCAGATACAACCCGTATGGCGCGCCGACCGGCCACAAAAAGGCCGTTACAGGGAATTTTATCAATGTGACGCTGATGTGATCGGTTCCGACTCAATGTTAAATGAATTTGAACTGATTCAGATGATGGATGAAGTATTCCGGCGCCTTGACATTCCTGTTACCATTAAAATCAACAACCGGAAACTACTTCAGGGCGTGATGGAAAGTTTGGATTTAGCGGATAAATTCACAGAAATTACCATAATCATTGACAAGCTTGATAAAATTGGTAAAGAAAAAGTGATTGAAGAAATCACCAAACTGGGGATCAGCCATGATAAAAGTGAAAAACTGATGGATATATTTTCAGTTACAGGTAGTACCATTGATAAAATCGATCGACTGAAGTCAATAATAAATCATACTGAAGCCGGACGAAAAGGGATGCATGAAATTGATCAGATTTGGGGTTACCTGAAAAAATTTGAGTTTGATGCTAACATTGAACTTGACCTGAGCCTTGCCAGGGGCCTGGATTACTATACAGGGGCCATTTTTGAAGTTGTGTCACAAGATGTACAGATGGGGTCTATTTGTGGTGGGGGACGCTATGATGACCTTACCGGATTTTTTGGACTCAGTGATTTGTCAGGTGTGGGCATCTCATTTGGAGCCGACCGTATTTATGATGTATTGCAACAAAGCAACCGTTTCCCTGAAGAAGAAATGCAGCAAAGTGACGCGTTGTTTTTAAATTTTAATGAAAAAACAGAAAGCCATTGCTTACTATGGTTGGCTGAATTACGCAAAGCAGGGATAAATGCAGAAATATATCCCGATCAGGCAAAAATAAAAAAGCAAATGAAATATGCCGACCGGAAACAAATACCCTGGGTTGTAATACCCGGCGAAGAAGAATTGCAATCCGGCAAAATCAAACTAAAAAACATGCGATCCGGGGAGGAACAATTGCTGATACCTGAAAAACTTATAAATATGATAAAGACATAAAACAAACATTATCACGCGATTGGAGCAATACTGATTATAAGCTTCCAATAAAAAATCAGGTATAATGGACAAAATTAATGGTTTTTTTTGACAATGTCTTCTAATGGACATTTTTAATGGTATTTAGGGCCTGCTGAAAAACATTAAACACAATAATTGTCAAATATTTAATCAGTACCTACCATTATAAATGCAGGGTTTTTGTGTTGAATTCTAAAAAAGGCGTGCATCTATTAATGACATAATTGAGCTATAGGTTCATTAGTTATGGTTTTTTGAGCTAAACTTTACAATCAATATAGTTGTACGAAAACACGGATATTGTGTTTGTTAGCCTGATGCACACCATATTCATCGTTGACTGCGAATCGAAGTATGCTAATACGTCTTCTTCTTGTCGCCTTGAATATGGTGCACCTCAGACTTTTTCAGCAGACCCTATTTACTTTTACCCTATTAAACGTAGTGTTTATTTACAGAACTCTGTAATGTCTGTATAAGCGGAATTAGGCTCTGCTGGGGAGAAACCTATCAGGGATAATACAGATGTCCAACAAAATTATCATTCAATGGATTGTGTCTATTTGCAATCCATTGATATTTTTAGAGAACTTCATGCCTTCAAAAACCGATCAATGATTTTTTTTTCTTTTCAACGACATACCATTATGTTTCCGCAGTTTATTTTTCAAGCAATGCAGTACACCAGATGAAAAAGCAACAACAATCTATAGTCAACTAAAATACAATACCAAGTTCCTGCTAAGGAAAAAATCCGTGTGGACTACTGAAAACCTCCAAAAAATATTACCAATTAATAATCAGCCTCTTGCTAACGTGTAGGCTGCAATGTTGGTTAATACATTATCTTAATTACAACTAAAATAATCCAAATCCAGTCCAAAAGAAACCAGTCAATGATTTATATCCTGCAATATACAAAATATTTTAATAAAAGCAAAAAAACCGCTACCAAGAGGCAGCGGTTTTTCATAAGCAATAATAATGTCGTTATTCACTACAGGGTTACCCGTGCTCCAATGGTATGCACTCCATCAAAAGGATTGGTATCACGGTAGCTATAATCAATGGCGATAACACTTCCGGAGTTGTTCATTGGGATATGAACAGAAACACCGGCAGAAGGGCCGGTAAATACGGTATTTCTTTCGGTATATTCGAACATGCCTTCTTCATAAATATAACCCCCACGCAGGTAAAATAAGTCTTTAAATCCGTATTCCAGTCCAAAATGGAACTGATCACGTGTAAAGGAATTTGATGTAAAATTGGCAGCGATGACAAGCTGATGATTACTTACCAATTCATCATCCACTTCTTTAGCATCAAGGTCAATGAAATAAGAAACACCAATTTTAATCAGCGAGGGGAGTTCGAATTCTGCAGATCGATGTTCAAGGGTCATATTTGTATTCCACTGCGATTCACCAATAAATGACATACCATCACCG
>JBNJGX010000305.1:0-3267 GCA_051748025.1 Bacteroidota bacterium | reverse complement strand
ATTGTTATTGCTTAAACCCTATGTGAAATCCTATGTGTTCTACTGTGCCTATGTGGTTCCACGCCGGCATCTGCCCCGTTTTTTGAACCACAGTAGGACACATAGCCCACATAGATTTTGGGTTAAGAATAATAATAAATTCATTTTTATATATTTGAGAAAACCAAATATTTTTAACACCATTTTATTTAAATTGAGCCATAATTTATAAGGTTTTTTGTCATTTCCTTAATCAAAGTATATGGATTATTTCCTTCCATTTTGAAAACTGCTGTGTCGGGATATTTTCATCAATATCAATCTCAAGCGGCTCATTGTCATCCGGATTAAACCATATCTGATCAATCCCTGCATTGGCCGCACCCATAATATCAACCATTATGTCATCACCAATAACAACGGCATTTTCCTTTTTGGCACCGCTTAATTTCAGCACTTTTTCAAAATAGGTAATTTCGGGTTTTTGTGCGTTTAGCTCTTCAGATGTAAAAACATTTTTAAAAAACTTATCCAGCCCGGAATTCCGGATTTTTTTATACTGCACTTCTTTAAATCCGTTGGTGATCAAACTTAATTTATATTGTTTATTCAGGTACGTCAGGGCAAACTTGGCATGAGGGAACAATTTGCGTTTTGTGGGGCTAATTTCCAAATATTCGTCAGACAAGGTCTTTGCCAGCTTTTTATCATTTATACCACCTTCATTCAGGGTAAGAAGAAAACGTTTCCATATAAGTTCATCTTTATCAACTGCTTGGTCACGGTATAGCTGCCACAGGGTATCGTTATATTCACGGTAATGCATGTAAAACTCATCAAAACCATCAAAATAATCAAACAACTGATACTTATGATAAATTTCCATAAATATTTCACGTGTGTTCCTTTCAAAATCCCACAATGTGTGGTCTAAATCAATAAACACATGCTTGTAAGGGCAGTTATTTTTAATAACTGGTTTCATATAAAACAACTTTTTAATTTGAATATCAAATAAAGTTTGTTTAAAGTGCAAAAATGCATTTTTCTTTTTAAATAAAATAACAATGTAAATAAAACATTGGCATTTTTTAAAAATTAAGTATATAATAGTGCATGCCTGCCGATTTTAACTGTGAATCAAACACAAGGATATTGTTGTTATTATAAGCAAATAAAAACGTTATCTGGTTGCAATTTCTTTAAGACAAGATTTTACTTGAAATATAATCAATAAGCAACTTCAATAACAAGATAACGAGAAGTTGACCAGAATTTCTGAGGGCGCGTGATAATGAGGTTATCTATTTGTCCGGGCGGCCCTTCATATTTATATGATATCGAAGGATGGGTGGATAACAGCCTGGCATCTTTACAATTAAGGGGGATTTCCTGCATTTCATCAATTTCAACCGGTGTAAAAACATCCCTTTCAAAATTATCATCAAATTTGGTAACCGAACCCACTCCCACAATTCCGCCAGATTTGCTTGTCACACCTTCTTCATATAAATCTTTGGCTGTACCAACCACCAAATAGCCGGTATTAAGGAATTTCTCATGGTTTTTTATGGTTTTTGCTTTTTCTTTATTTTCTGCAATCAGGGAATCAAGCTGCTTATACAGATTTGAAAGCTCGCTGTTCCGTGATTCCAGTTTTCTGCGGTATTTTCTTATTTCCCTGTTTTTAGTTTCAACGGTTTTTGAAAGAATATCCAGTGATGCCTGCATTTCCTCATTAACCATATCTGCCTTTTCCAGATTGGCACGCAACTTTTCCACCGTTTCTTTATTTTCCTGCAACAGCTCATATATCAATAAGATATCTTCCTGTATCTGATCAGAATCCACACCTTCAGGCATTTCACCTGCCGTCATTGATATGATATCTTCTTTTTGCTTAATGATCTGGAGGTTGCGGTTGATCTCATTAAATGCCTGCATAAATTGCTTCAGTGACTCATCTTTTTTTGCAGCGGTTTTATGCAATTTTTTGTTTTTAGCTTTCAATGCTGCAACACGCTCAGCACTCACACCCTGGTCATCATTGTTATTTGCATTATCACTACATGATAACAACAAAACAACCCCCAGCAGGATTATGAATATATGGTTACTTTTCATGTCAGCAAAGACGTTTTGTTTATATTGATAACGAAAATTTCATCCGTTTGTTGAAATATTTTTATTTCCTGCAGCACCTGCAACAACAACAACGAATTCACCACGGGGTTTATTTTGTTTAAAATATGACACCAGTTCACTTACAGTACCACGTTTTGTTTCCCCGAATTTTTTAGAGATTTCCCTGCTTACTGAAGCCCTTCTGTCCTGTCCGAATATGTCAGATAATTGTTCCAGCAGTTTTATCAGGCGATAAGGTGATTCGTAAAACACTATGGTTCTTTCTTCTTGTACAAGGGCTTTTATACGGTTTATTCTTCCTTTTTTATGTGGCAGAAAACCTTCAAACACAAATCTATCGTTTGGCAATCCGGAAACAGCAAGTGCCGGTACAAAAGCAGTGGCACCCGGAAGACAATCTACTTCAACACCTTTCTCAACACAATGCCTGACCAGCAAATATCCCGGATCTGAAATCGCCGGGGTGCCTGCTTCACTGATCAGGGCATAATCAGACCCGGCTAATAAATCCTGTACAAGTCTATTGGTATTTTTGTGTTCATTAAATTTGTGGTAAGCAAGCAGCCGTGTGTTGATGCCGAAATGTTTGAGTAACATGCCGCTGGTACGTTTATCTTCAGCCAAAACCGCATCTGCCGTTTTCAGCACCTCAATTGCTCTGAAACTCATATCCTGCAAATTCCCGATTGGTGTCGGTACCAAAGTAAGTTTACCGGCCATAAGATTCCATAAATTTAATCAAAAGTTTAAACAAGCCGTTATAACCCGCATAACTTAATGTTTCAGGTGTATCATTTACATGGTGATACCATGATTCCCCACCCCGTCCATAAAAAAACACAGACTGCACATCCATGGCATGAAAAGGATAATGATCGCTGTTGGCAGCTATACCACGGTAAGCCAAATCTTCAACAAAATCACCTTCTTCATTCAATGTATCAAATAATTTCCGTGCTTCTGTATAAGTGTCATCTGCGACATTAACAATTGTAAAACCGTTATCACCAGTACCAACCATATCAAGGTTGATTAAAAAATCAATATCTTCATTCGGGATCAAGGGGTTGGCAGCACAATACATAGACCCAAGTAACCCGGCTTCTTCGCCGGCAAACAGCATCACAACAAGGTTAAAATCAG
>JBNJGX010000304.1:0-3270 GCA_051748025.1 Bacteroidota bacterium | reverse complement strand
TGGTCGCCAACTAACTTACAAATATTTTTATGGCTCATTATCATATTCCATTGAAAATAAGTATCAGTTTGTAAATAAAAAACTTAGCTTTTATTCTTTCAGTCTGTTTCCTGAAATACGTCTTGGCGTTTTTCTACCTTATTCAAAGGTTCCTGATAAAACGCTGGAAAAACATGCACCCTACTTTAGTTTTAATCATAAAAAAAAATCCACACCTAATAATGTAGATTTAGATAAATTTCATTTTAGAATCAATGCAATATTGTATCCAGGGTTTAACCTTGAAAAAAGTGTTTTTGATATAAAAAGCACAGTGAGTTTTGATTTTAAAACTCGTATAATGATGCCTGGCACATTTATAGCAGCAGATATTGGCGTGTCAAATTTTAATGCATTGTTTCCTCATGTTTTTAGTTTAAATTACAATTATTATTATAATCTCGATAAGCGATTAAATAGTAATAAAAAAGTTAGAAACTATCACGCCAATTATTTGAAAGCCAAAACAGAAATTATTACACCACTTCTATTTAGTGTTGACAATCCATCGGTTTTTTACGGAACAGGTATCCAGTGGGGAGGAAATATTTCATTTAATAAATTTTTGTATATGAATTATGAAATTGGCCCTCTTGCCTATTTTTACGATGGAGATATTATCCTGTTTGATTGGGGCAAAGCATTTAAACCTATTAATGATTTTGCCACCTATTTTACAATTCGCACTAATTTAACATTTGGATTTTATTTTTAAATTATGAAAACAATATATCTTTCAATAATAACGATTTTTATTTCTGTAAATGCCATCTCCCAAAGCATTCCGCCTGCTGATTCATGTGCATTGCATGTTAACGGGAAAACACATTATTACGGTGTGTGGCCGGGATGCAACAGCACGTATACATCTTGTGACAATGGATGCTTATTCAAACCAGTTATTTTGCTTAATGGTTTCGATCCTGATTCTCACCGGCATTTGTATGTCCCTGACGATGATTGTCTGACAGATGATGGCTTGACTTATGAGAAATGCATTTATTGCGTTGCCAACGAGCATGGCATGGCGGAGAGTTTACGTTCAGCAGGCTATGATATTGTGATTTTGGATTTTGCAGATTTGGATGTTATCAGAGAACAAGCTGACGTATTGCAAGCTTTAATCATAGAGCTCAAACAAAAAATGCAGGCATGCAATAACCAACATGAGTTTGTTGTGATAGGACCAAGCTCGGGTGGCTTGGTTGCCAGATACGCATTGGCAGAAATGGAAGAAGATAATATTGATCACAACACACGATTGTACATTTCTTTTGATGCGCCACATCAGGGAGCCAATGTGCCATTGTCGTTACAATATTTAGTTGAAGAGATTCATGAAAAGATAACACAAGAAAAAATAGAGTTGATGTTTGATATAATAAATTCCACACAAACAAGGCAATTGTTAATTTATCACTTTAATAGTACAATAAGCTCTTATGCTTACGCTGCAGATGAATTTGATAATTTTAATTCAAGGATCAATTCACTAAATGATAATATTGGATATCCCATTTATTCAAGAAATGTATCAATATCAAATGGTAGTAGTAGCGCTAATGATCAAGGTTTCAATTCTGGAGATAGATTGTTTCGGATATCTTTCCCTTATGGGTTGCTTAATTATTTTTATAATGGTTTTGCACTTGAAAGTCATCAAAATAGTAAAGTTTATAGTGAATTGATAATCCAGCCAATTTTATTTTTCGGTACGAGTTATATTGAGAAAAAAATTAGAAATTCTTCATCTCTTGATAATGCACCAGGAGGGAAAGGTGATTTTATTTCCCAAATTGCTGATAATATGCCATGGTTTGTTTTTGCAAACTGCACATCAAATGATTGTGACGAACAATTTGAGTGCTTTATCCCAACCATTAGTTCACTGGATTTACAAAATACAGATGATTATTTTTATAATGTTAAAGCAAACATTACCGGTAGTGATGATCTGGCATTTAAAGGGATTGATTATAATGATGATGTTTCTCCTTTTGATGCAATGTGCATTTCAGAAGAAAATGAATGGCATGTAATCAATGGTGTGACTGATCTTATTGCCGGGTTTGTTGAAGATGAGATAATGCCCAATAAATATAATCTTCAAAATCAAATTGTTTCAAAATGCACCGATTACTCCTCGCTTGATTATATTAAAATGGGCAATTATGTAACAGAAAGAAAACCACAAGGAGAGTTTGTTTTTAATTCCAATTCTGGCGTGTCTGATGTTGTTGCTCGTAATAGAGTTGTTATGGAACCCGGCAGTAAATTGGAACCATCAGGTAATGCAAAGATTCATTTATATACAGACCCGTTTTCTAATTGTAGTTTTGTTACCAACAGGTTATTTCCTGAAGTTCCGGGCATTTCTAATACCAATGATATGAAAATTGATGATAACAGCTTGAAATCAAATGATCATGATATCCTCGTAAACCTTTATCCCAACCCATTCCAAAATAGTTTTACCTTAGAAATTAGTCCTGGTTTTGGTAAAGACATTCAATTACAGATTGTTGATATGCAGGGAAATGTACTGAAATCAGATAATATTTCTTTACCTGACAATGAAGTTGTATTTACAACAAACATTTCAGCACAAAACCTAAAACCCGGCATCTACATATTGCAATTAATCGGAGAATCGAAAATTGAGACAATTACAATTGTTAAACAATGATGCTTTTCCCCAACATATCCACCAACCCCGATGATGCCGACCACGACCCCACCAATGAGCTGCAAAGCCTCAGTCTCTCAGCCAACGCCCTTGAGCTGGAAAACGGTGGCAGCGTGCAACTTGGGGAGTTGAATTACTGGACAAAAACCCAGGAGGATGAGCTGTATTATCAGGATGGGTATGTGGGAATCGGTTTGGAAGCCCCGGCTTCCCTCATCCACTTACACTCTCCGGTTGTTTTACCGGATGTTCCCATAGCAGATGAGGAAAACGTTGATATTTCACCAAGAGGAGGTGACACTGATGACAAAGACCTAATTGTACAGGGCATACGAACAAAATCCATAGCAAGGCTCCAGCTCACCAATCACGAAACCGGCATTACTGAAGATGATGGTTTACTGATAAAGATGCACAACAATAACGCGAGCATTTACAATCAGGAAGATGGTAATTTAAGTCTGATGAACAATGATGTCAGCCTAAAGCTGGAAAATGACAACAACATCAGCATCACCGGTGGCAACCTTGCCATGAACGACAAT
>JBNJGX010000303.1:0-3284 GCA_051748025.1 Bacteroidota bacterium | reverse complement strand
CGTATCCCACTGTGTCACTGATCTCATTGTCCTCGTATTTCAGCAGGAAAGCACCAACAATACACCTGTCAGAAGCATTGGCCGGGGTATATTTATAATAACCGTTTATTTTTTCCGGCCGGTATGGAAAATAAATGCCACCAAACAGTTCTGTGGTTTGTGCTATCAGATTGAATTCAAACCTGCCGGTTGTCAGAAAACCCGGTGAAACAAAGTCAAACAGAATGTTTTTAGCGGTTAATTTTACAGCCCAGTTGCCGGCATAAGCGTCGCCGGTTTTTTCCAGGGTAAGGGTGTTTTGCCATTGGGATGATGCTTCATTGCTGGTTTCAAAACCTTCCGGTATTTCATAATCACCTTCAGTTATCCAGGTTTCAAAATCGCTGTTTGGCACTTCCTGCGCTAAGCTTTTGAACACAAGCATGATTGCTACTACTGTCAAAAGGTATAATTTCTTCATAATATAAGTTAAATGTTACTATCATAACAAGAAAGTGATTAAATTGTTTATTTTAGAGACAGGGGGGTGGAGTCGGAAGTCCGGAGGCGGAAGACGGAAGAATGACAGCCACTATATCAGGTCATCCCTGCTGATCTGGCCAAGATCAATGATGCCGTTGATGACTGCATAGACGGTAAGGCCGGAAATGGTTTTGATGCCCAGTTTTTCAGTGATGTTTTTCCGGTGTGAGATAACGGTATGTGTGCTGATAAAAAGTTTTTCAGCCATTTCTTTGTTTGAATAGCCTCGTGCCACAAGTGCCAGGATTTCACTTTCCCTGCGGCTCAATTCAGGTGGGGAGGTGCGTTGTGTTTTTTCTGCAGGGGAAGAAAAGTGCTTGTTTACCAGTTCAACCAATGCTTTTGAGCTGATATTTATGCTGATCTCATGGTCTGATGGTGTTTTTGATATGGGTTTTGCCTGCGGGCTGATCTGAATAACAGTAATTTGGTTACTGATGGAATTATTGAAGGATTTTGCTTTTGCTGCATTTTTTTGATCGGTAAAAAAGAGCAATTGTTCCCTGTGACCGGGCTTTATATAATTACCGTTAAATTCGCAAAACGTATCCACAGGGAAATGAAAATTGTCCCTGATAAGGGAAGCCAGTCCACTGCGGATAATCTCCGAACTATGAATGATGATGATCCGTTTATTCATGTTTGTGCTTTTTTTCAATTTCCATAACCATGGGTACAAGAACATGATCTTCGATGCGGGCGTGATCTTTCAGGTCTTTTTCAAACCGGGAAAGCAAATTGATGAATTCATTGCATAAATTGATGTTATATGACGGATGTATGTATTTTATGATGAGTTGTTTCAGGTCGTTGATCTTAACATCCACATTGGTGTGTTCTTTTTCAAAGTTTTTAATGGAATAACCATGATCAACCTGTTCCGGATGGTTAATGAGTTTTTCAACATAAGGGAATACATTGTGTTCTTCATTGTCAAGGTGATGGATCAGTTCTTCTTCATATTTGCGGTAAAATGCTTTTATGAGTTTCAATTCTTCACAATCGCCTTTGCAGCCTTCTAATAGTTGCTGTAACATGTGTTTTGTGCGGGGTAAAATATAATTGGTATAATATGAATGTGTTTTTCTTAGATATTCCACGATGTGTAAAGGTGAAAATGATCTCAGTGAGGATTCCGGAAAATAGTCTTTACGAATATAAGTATTGATGATGGTAAGGAAAAAATTCGGGTCCACCTTGTTTTCATCACAAATTGTTTTGATGTTTTTGTTTTGTAATCCCAGTTTGATGCCAAAACGGTTTATTACCGGGATTAGTTCAACATGCCTGTTGATGATCTCAGAAAGTATGTCATCTTTATTGAATATTTCCATAAGCTTGTTTTTTTAGCACAATAAAGATACAATTTCTTTTGTAATTTGTTGTTTTATGCCCGGATTTTTTCAAAACTTACACATCACATTTGTTGTATGTTTTTTTAGACTGAATATAAATTAGTTTAAATGTTTGTTAAAACTTCTCGGTTTCATATTTTTGAACAGAAAATTATAAATCATAATCTAACTAATTATCTATGGAAACAAAAAACGAAGAGTATCGTACCAGTTTTTTTAAGCCAACCAATCAACAAACAAGGGCCAACCGGAATATGGTTCTGTGGCTTTTATTGATTTGGGTGCTTGCTGTTTTCGGCTTTCACATTGTTTTAAAACTTATTGAAGAGCCTGTGCCGGAACCTGCTCTGCTTACCTATGAATCTGTTAAGGATGAGGTGTATCAGGGCACTGCAGGTATGGAAACTTACCGGGAATATGCCGGTGTTCAACTGCAGGTTTTGAGTAAAGTGTTTATTTCGCCTGACGATCATTCCCGCCTCCGGGAAGCGTTTAATTGGGCTGTTTTTAAAATTGCTGACGGTGAACAGGCCAACAGGTTGAGGTCTGAAATAAGCAGGTTTGAAAAAATCGAGTCAGAAACCACTGATATCCTGGAAGAAGATTATAAGCAGGCAAAAGCGGATCTCAGAGCTGTTGCCGTCCCGGTTTTAGGCCTGGATAAAAATGATGTCAGAACCAGGATACTGCCGCTCGAGCTTACATCTGATTATACTGAAAACTTTTCTGATGATCAAATTGCCACGCTTGAAGCAATATTGGATAAATATTTAATTCATAATGAATCTGTGCTTACCAGGACAAAAATACTGGGTTTTCCGTTTCATTATTTTTACACGGCTGTGTTTTTGCTCGTGCTGTTTGTCGTATTATGCCTGATATACTGCTTGCGCACAGATGTTTTGAATAAAAAGTACGGGATAGATTATTAATTGTTAATTTTTTAATTATAACTGAAAAACTATTGTTATGAAAAAGATATTATCATTATTATTTTTATTGTTGAGTTCCTCTGCAATGTTGCATGCTGCCAATGCAGTAACAGATTTAGAGGGAAGTTTTAGAGCAGGCCCGGCCATTATCATGATAGTAATCCTGGTTGTATTTATTATGGTGGGCATATTATTCAAGGCTAAAAATACAACGGATTATTATGCAGCCGGCAGGAGCATATCCAGGGTTGGTTCAGGTATGGCCATTGCCAGCAACTGGATGAGTGCAGCTTCATTTCTTGGTATGGCTGCCTTGATGTATGGCAGTGGATATCATGGATTGTCATATGTTGTAGGTTGGACTGGGGGTTATGTGCTTTTGCTTATCTTAATGGCGGGGCAAATCAGGAAATACGGTAAATATACAGCAGCTGATTTTATTGGTGACAGGTATTATTCCAGAACATTGCGGGCT
>JBNJGX010000302.1:0-3289 GCA_051748025.1 Bacteroidota bacterium | reverse complement strand
ATGGTAAAAGTTCCGCGCAAGGTGGGAGCCGGAAAGCCTGTGCTGCTGCATACCGGGTCATCCTGCTTGCCGGTAAGGGTGACAGGCGAAACGCCTTGCCGGCAATTTTGCAGGTGCCGGTATGCAGCAGTGCAGCTTGCAGGCGTACACCGCCCCCGCCTGTTTTTATCGCTTAGCGACTTAGAGTCGCTAAGCGATAAAAACAGGCGGGGTTGCGCCCAACATATTATTTTCCGGATGTGGTTTCAATCAATACATTGACAATGGATTCACGGCTTACGGGTTTAGCCAGGTAAGCATCAAAACCTGCCTGCAATACCTGTTGTTTATCATTTTCCTGGGCATAGGCTGTCAGCGCAATGATGGGAAGGTTTGGTTTGAGTTTCTTTATTTTTTCCAGTGATTCGTACCCGTTGAGGACTGGCATTTTAAGGTCCATTAAAACGGCATCAAAATCTTCCTGCCGAACATAATCGTAAGCTTCCTGGCCGTTGATGGCATGTGTGCATACGACTTTATATTTTTTAAGCGATTCGCGGATATAAATAAAATTATCGCTGATATCTTCGGCTATAAGAATACGCTTGCCTTTTAGTTTTTCAATATTGGTTATTTCCCTGGCTTCAGTGGCGTTTTCAATTTTCATGATATCTTCAGGCTGGATGGTGAAATAAAAGGTACTGCCTTTTCCCGGTTTCGATTTTACGTGAATCTCGCCGCCAAGCATTTTTACGTAGGCCTGAGCAATTGACAATCCCAGCCCGCTGCCGTTATAAGGTGTTTGCAAACCGTCATTGTTTGCCTGCACGAAACGTTCGAAAATCAGTTCCTGTTTATCTTCCGGTATGCCGCATCCTGTGTCTGCAACAAAAAATTCGAGGAATGTGTTCTCCGGTTTATATCCGAAGCGTATTTCTCCCTTGCTTGTATATTTAAAAGCATTGTTGAGCAGGTTGGTGATGATTTGTTTCAGTTTTCCCGCATCAGATTTTATCCAGAGGTCTTCGGCATGATCCGGTAAATCAAGTATCAATTCGAGTTCTTTGTAACGTGCCCTGTATTTGAACATTTTTTGCATATCTGTCAGCAACTCATGTAACCTGAATTTTGAATTGTTAACCTTTACCTGGCCTGCTTCGATTTTTGACATGTTGATCATATCTTCGATGATACTCAGCAATTGAGCGGAAGATTTATGAATGATCTCGAGTTGTTCCTTTTTGGGGTCATCCTTGCCGGTATTTTCGAGCAACAGTTCAGAAAAGCCCATGATGCTGTTCAGTGGGGTGCGAATCTCATGGTTCAGGTTAGACAGAAATGCTGTTTTTAACTTGTTTGATTCTTCCGCTTTTTCTTTGGCATATTTCAGGTTTTTTTCGGCCAGCCTGCGCTGATGCAGCTCCAGACGCAAAGCGAGGGTTTTTCTTAAAACACGTTGTCTGAGGCTGTAAACCCAAATCAATACCAATACCAGCAGACCCAATAAAATTAGAATGGCCGGGAGCAACCATTTTTTAAGGAAAACAATAAAATCAGGCTGGGCATAGGCGGAATACCAGTTTTCATAAATTGTGTCATACGCACCGCTTTGCCTGAGCATCAGCAACCCTTCATTTAAAATGGCATGCAGGTTTTTGTCATTGTTTGAAATGCTGAAACAATAATCCAACAGAGGCAGGGGGAGTTCCTGGTATTTAATCCCTGATATGTCCTTTTTTTGTAATATGTAATTTCCCTGAACCTTCGGGCACAACACAACATCACCTTTCCCGTCTTTGAGGGCATCAAATGCTTCGAAATAATTATCGTATGTTTTTACCTTGCCTGTCAGATGAATGTCCTGGACAAAATCATGCATAATGTCATCTTTTTCAACCAGGATGGTTTTGTCTTTGATGTCTTCGAAGTCCTTTATATCTGTTTCTTGTGGCGTAAACATTGCCTGGGATACTTTATTATGTGGTGTGGTGAATAGATACAATTTTTCCCTTCTGTCAGATAAGTACATTGATGTGACATAGGATTCTGTGCCCCATTTCATTGAATCAACCACTTCATGCCATGGTATGAGCTCAATTGTCAACTCATTGTTTACAGTTTCTGCCAGTTTCTGCATTAACCGGATGTTAAAACCGTCAGGTTCGCCCGATTCATTGACATACTCAAAGGGCGGATAGTTTTCATCACCTATATAGTATATGGTATCTGTACTTGCGTTAAGATATTGACTGCCAAGACATAATACAGTAAATGTAAGTATGATTTTAAAAAAATATTTTTTCATGAACAAATCTTTAATTAATTAATTAAAAAAGTAACCAATCCGTTAAAAATGGTTAATATCGGTTACGATTAAGTCGTGTTTTTCAAAACATCAACTTCTCGTAAGGATTACTGTGTCTCATAAGTACCCGATTTTAACCTATGTTAATCGTTATTTACAGAATCCTTTATGTCTGATTAGTTATCAAAAACAAAAACGAAATATACATAAATTATTTCTATTTTTAATTATGGAACTTTAGTTTTTATATGAAACTTTCCATCCTGGCGATTAATGTGCAATAAAACGGTGTTTAATGTTTTTGATGCGCTGGTATCAGATTTGTTTTTTAAAACCATAGCGGCAGGCCCTTTAAATTGTTCCGGGGGCGCGGTGAGTCCCAGTATGAAATTCTGCTTGTTGATGGTGCCGTTTCCGCTTACATGCAGGATAAAATCATCTGTCCTGATATTGGTGGTTTCAATATGCAGCTTGCCGCCGGCATAAGTAACAGGCAATTTGAAAGGCTTTATGTTGCCCTCTGCCGGTGGTAATTTCAGATTGCGGCTGATGAGCGGCAGGTCGCTTTTGTCTTTAATTGTCAGCCCTGTGGAAGAAAGCTTGCCTGCATAACCGGTTTCTTTGTTACCATGAAAGTTTGTGGAAAGTGGCCCGTTTATGTTGCCGCTGATATCATGATTTGATGTGAAACTTAAACGCTTGTTGTGTGTCTGCAATATGGCAGTGTTGTTTGCAGAAAGCAGTTTATTGCCGGCATAAATGCTGTCGGCAATCCATGTGACAGATAAATTGATATTTTTAAGAAAATCCCTTTTTTTATCAGCTTTTCCAAGATCAGGCATGTCCGTTTGCCGGCTTTTTCCTGCGGGTATATTCAATGCCTGCTGCTGTATGGTGGTGTTCAGATCTAATGTCTTGTTAAAAAAGAGGTAATCAAATAATTGGTTCATTTGTACAGCTACCGTCAAATTATCCCCTTTCTTGACATTCCATTTACTACCACGG
>JBNJGX010000301.1:0-3292 GCA_051748025.1 Bacteroidota bacterium | reverse complement strand
ATCAAAATCACCGGTGAAAATGACCGGAACCTTGAGCTGGAAGTTCCGCCGTACCGTTATGATGTGACCAGGCCGGCAGATGTAGCGGAAGAAATACTTCGAATATACGGTTATAACAATACCCCAGTGGCAGATAAACTGCATGCATCTGTCAACATATCACATGAGAAAGAAAATGAGAAGCTGCAACAATCTGTATCAGATTTTCTGTCAGCCAGGGGATTCAACGAAATTATGAGCAACTCACTCAGTAATGAGGATTATTATAAAAATCCCGAAAGTTACCCGGCTGAAAGCCTTGTATATCTGGCTAATCCCGGCAGCAGGGAGCTAAACATTATGCGGCGTGATTTGATGTTTTCCGGACTGGAGGCTATAGCAAGAAACATCAACCACAAAAACAGTGATTTGCGGTTCTATGAATTTGGTAAAATTTATTTTAAAGCCGGAAAACATGATAAAAATAACCCGCTTAATCAATATTTCGAGGAAAAACAACTCGGCATCTGGCTCACCGGGGATTTTCACAAGCTACACTGGAACCAACGTGTTGAAGTGTCAAATTTTTATCATTTAAAAATGGCTGTGAATGCAGTATTTGAGAATCTGGGCATAAACACCGGCAGCTTTCATATAAAATCCCTGAAATCACCACTTTTTGAATACGGGTTGGAATACAAACTGAAAAAACAGCCTGTATTACGTATGGGACATGTAAATCATGACATTTGTAAAAAAATGGATATTGAACAGGATGTGTATTTTGCCAATTTTGATGTGGCAGCCCTGAAATCCATTGCTATGGATGCTGACCAGAGTTTCAGTCCATTGCCTAAGTTTCCTGCAGTGCACCGGGATCTTGCTCTGCTGCTTGATCAATCTGTAAAATTCGAAGATTTAAAACAGGCTGCTTTTCAGACTGAAAAGACATACCTAAAACATGTTGACCTGTTTGATGTATATGAAGGCAAAAATATAGAATCAGGCAAGAAATCTTATGCCCTGAGTTTTGTCCTGCAGGATGAAGAAAAGACCATGAAAGATAAGCAGATAGATAAAATAATGTCAAAGCTGACGAAAACTTTTGAACAAAAATTTGGTGCTGCCCTGCGTTAATGGTTATCCAACAGCATTACTGCGCTATATCGAGCCCCGAACTTGTTACGGGAACTTGATCAGGGGCTTGATATAGCGCATCACATTGCAAGATGCCGCTCCGGATTGATTGTTACATCAATTTTATTATTCCACCACGAATTTTCGTTTCATGGATTCAGCATCCCCGGTAATATTCATGATATAGAGTCCCCGGCTAAGTTGTTTTACATCGAGGTGGTTTTTGCCCGGGTCCATGGTTTGTTTTGCAACAACCGATCCATCAGGTGTGAATACAGTTACATCAACCTGGCTTTTACCGGGAACATACATAAACAACTTGTCATTGGCAGGATTTGGATATAATGAAAAAGCTTCGGCAGCAACCTCTGTTTTCCCTGAAGCAGAAACGGTTTCATACTCTGCTGTCCAGCCAAAAGATTGTTCCCCATTATCGGTAATAAAATGGAGCAACAGGGAGTTCCCGGAGGACAAAATTTCCGGGGGCAGGCTGGTACCGGAGTAACTGCCTATCAGCGTTGCATCCGTTGTGCTGCCGTCATAGACCTTCAATACATCATTTTCCCGGGTTTCGAAATGCTTAAAACGCAATGCTATTTCTTCACCGGATTCAGGTTGGATAAGCCATTGGCAATCGGTGTCTTTCCAGGCATAATTTGGTCCGGAGCCATCATCAAATGTCCATGATTCCTGGGTATAAACCATGCTGTTGCAATATTCATCCCAATAAGGCATAATGTTAATTGCAGCCCCCTGGTTCCAGTGGAAATCAATCCCTTCGATATGGAAATATCCGTTTCCGGAGCCTGACCATCCCCAGTCAAAATGGAAATAACTTGTATCCTGATAGCCATCACACACAAAGGCATGTCCTGCCCCAAGATCATTCACACCCCTGTAAAGTATTGGATGTGCCTTGTCAAGGTCTTCTTTCAACAGGAATTTCCAATCCGGGTCAGAATAATTGGTTTTTTCAACAAAATCGCTTCCCGGCTTGTATTTAAAATGGTATTTAAGGGCATATTCAGCATTCGATATGTTACTGCCAGAACCTGTGGGATCGTAATTCATATCCACAGCAACACCACAGTGGTACAATAATGTTGCAATTTCGTCCTGCGATTGGGAATTGATGGTTTCCCCCATCGCCTCCCAGTCATATTCTGCTTCACTAAAATCCACTTCAATTTCAGTGCCCCAGTAAGTGGAATTTGAAAATCTGCCGGTTTCCGGATATTCATGATAATTCATAATCTGCCCCATGGCCGTTGCAACACATCCTACCGGCACATGCCCACCCGATCCATCGGGATGGGCAGGACATTCAGCATTATATGGCCAGTTCTGACCCCATCTGGTTTCAAGAAGCGGATCAACTGAACGCCGGTTTGATTTCGTGAATTTCTGTTTTGCCAATGCTTTCCAGGCAAGGCGGTTGTTTTCTGCTTTTATTTGTTTATCACGTAAGCTGACAGCCTGTTTGTCACGGGCATCCATATATGATTGCATGGCAGGTGCTATCTGGTCTTTCTTGATGCCAGATTCCAATGAATATGCCAAAACCGGGTACATATCAGTATCCCCTGACATCATAACCCATGCATTGTCATGACTGAACAAAAACCAGGTTGATTCCATGCCGGTTCTTACGGTTAACATATCACCTTTAAGGCCATATCCTTTTAATTCAGCTTTATGTTGGATGAATGATTCAGCAATTTGTTTTGCCTTGTTTTCATTTACAGGCAGGGCGAATGCCATTTTAATGAAAAACGGGATGATCAAAATAATCAGTATAAAATGTCTCATAAATGTTAATTTTTAGTACATGTGATAAATGCAAAGTTAATAAATTCTGGATAACCATATCATTTTAGTTAAAACAAATTCGTTATTTACAGGCTGCCACTTAACAATAATTGGTGTTAGGATATACAGTCGGAAGTCGGAAGTCCGAAGTCGGAAGTAAAGCATACATTTTTAAAATAAAAATTAATTAATATGATATCTTCCGTCTTCGGTCTTCCGACTTATTATTAACCATTAAGCAATGTTCAATTTTATGGGCACATACTATTTAGTGTTTGTCCATAGAGTCAGTGTTCTTCCATAAAGTTGAACATTTTTCTATAATTGAAATAATGGAGAATAATCAGTCCGGAGTCCGAAGACCGTA
>JBNJGX010000300.1:0-3293 GCA_051748025.1 Bacteroidota bacterium | reverse complement strand
GATAACTGGTGGCACAGCGATGATTATTATAATGTGTCTCTGGATGATTTTTATGGCCTTTGTGAAGATGCCATAACACATGGATTTACCATTTGCATATGTGGTGATGTCAGTGAACCAGGCTATGACAAAAAAACCGAAGTGGCCATAATCCCTGAATTTGATATTCCTGCAGATCATATCAATGCAAGCAGCAGGGAACTGCGTTTATATAATGAGGCCACCACTGATGATCATTGTATCCAGATAGTGGGATATCAGGAATTTAATGATGAGATGTGGTTTTTGGTAAAAGACAGCGGAGCAGGCGGATTTGATGGAGAAAACAAAGGATACCGGTTTTATCACGAGGATTATATTCGTTTAAAGATGATGAACATTATGTTGCACAAAGATGCAGCCCGTGAGGTGCTGGATAAAATTATCAAAAAATGATCCCTGTTGAAAAAAGACATTCACCTGTTTCATTGCCTGTGCTCGAAACTTTTTATTCGGTTCAGGGTGAAGGGCTGAATACAGGAAAAGCTGCATTTTTTGTGCGCATAGGTGGGTGCGACCTCGGTTGCCGCTGGTGTGATTCAAAAGAAACATGGCATTGGGAACCTGAAGCATGGACACCTGTGGATAAATTAATATCTGAAATATTGCAATCACCGGCACATTCGGTTGTGGTTACAGGTGGTGAACCTTTGATGTATGATTTTAGCCTGTTTACCCAAAAATGCAGGGACCTCGGGTTGAACTTATTTCTTGAAACCAGCGGGGCACACAAACTAACTGGTACATGGGACTGGATTTGCCTTTCACCCAAGCCACAGAAAGAACCGTTGCCCGAATTTTATAGTTTGGCAAGCGAATTGAAGGTTATAATATATAACATGCCTGAAGATTTTATCCGGGCAGAGAAAATGGCGGCAAAAGCCGGGAAAGATTGCGCATTATTATTGCAACCTGAATGGAGCCGTTTTAGAGATACCGGTCCCCGTGTTATTGATTATGTCAAAAATCATCCACGGTGGCGCATATCAGTACAAACACATAAATTTTTACATATACCATGAAAAAAATTGCGTTGCTAAGTTTAATTGTTTGTCTTCTGTCGGGTTTAACAGTAGCACAAAAAGATTTACACACAGACAGCCGGAAAGCCAAAAAATATTTTGAGGATGCACGTGATCATCTTTCAAACCGGCAAATTGACCTTGCTGAATCAGCAGCAAAAGAGGCAAGGATCAAGGATCCTGATTTTCTTGAAGCCTGGGTACTTCTATCCGAAATTTATCAGTTTCAGGGATACTATGACAAAATGGAAAATGCTGTGCGTGAGGTAGTAAGAATTAATCCGGAATATGATCCCGGGTTTTTGTTGAAAGCATCAGAATTGTCATACCGAAAAGGAAAGTATCATCAGGCAGCCGAAGATCTTGAGAAATTTGAAAAATATTCCCAAAGTGATCTTGACAATAATCCCATGTATCAGGATGTGAAAAAACGGGTCAGCTTTTCTGTTAATGCCGTTGAAAACCCGGTGGATTATGAGCCGGTAAATTTGGGTTCTAATGTGAATACCCCTTATGATGATTACTGGCCGTCATTGACAGCAGATGAACAAACCCTGGTTACTACCGTACTTATACCTTCAAAGAGCCGAAACTATGGTGACTCATACCAGGAAGATCTGTACGTCACAAAGAAAAACCAGGACGGAGAATGGATGCCAATAAAAAATATGGGAAAAACCATAAATTCGATGAACAACGAAGGGGCTCAATGTATATCGGTAGATGGCAATATGTGTTTTTTGACAGCTTGTAACCGCAGAAATGGTTATGGGAGTTGTGATTTGTATGTCAGCTATAAAGAAGGCGATAAGTGGGGTGCCCCTCATAATATCGGGACACCCGTAAACTCAGGCAATTGGGAATCCAATCCCAGTTTATCGGCTGATGGCAAATGGCTTTATTATTCAAGCAGCGATAAGTCGGGGCACGGAAAAAATGATATCTGGCGTGTTGAAATAAAAGAAATGAAGCCGGATCTAAAATTCGGGAAGCCCAGAAACCTGGGGCCTGTAGTCAATTCAGAAGGCGCTGATGGCTCGCCTTTTATTCATCCCGACGGAAAAACCCTGTATTTTGCATCAGACGGACACACAGGACTTGGTAGTTTTGATCTTTTTGTTACCGAACTACAGGCAGACGGCACCTGGAGTGAACCAAAAAACCTGGGATATCCTATCAACACGCATGGAGAAGAGAGAAGCCTTATTGTTAATGCCCGTGGAAACCTGGCTTTAATCGCTTCGGAACGGGAAGACAGCCATGGCGGACTGGATATATATAAATTTGATTTACAGCAAAACATACAACCTGATCCTGTCACTTATGTTAAAGGTAAAGTTTATGATGCAGAAACCAAAGAACCTTTAGAGGCAGAATGTCATTTGCTGGACCCCTCATCAGGTAATCTGATGGCTACCCAGACAAGTAACAAGGGAGACGGCCGGTATTTAGTGGTATTGCCTGTTGGAAAAGAATATGCATTTAATGTGGATAAAAAAGGATACCTGTTTTTCTCAGAAAATTTTTCGCTTGAAGGTTGGGATGAATCCAAAGATGATTATGTCATGGATATTCCGCTGCAACCTATCAAAGAAGGACATGCCGTTGTCTTGAATAACATATTTTTTGATTACGACAAATATGAGTTGAAAGATGAATCTTTTGCAGAATTGCAAAAATTGGTTGAATTTATGGAAAACAACCCTGAGGTAAGCATTGAGGTCGGCGGACATACTGATGACAGGGGAACAGCAGAATATAATAAAACCTTATCAGAAAACCGGGCAAAAGCCGTTTATGATTACCTCATAGATAAAGGCATTTCATCAGAACGCCTGACATATAAAGGATATGGACTGAATCAACCGGTTGATGACAATGAAACTGAATCAGGTAGAGCAAAAAACCGTCGCACGGAATTTAAAATAGTGGAAATCAAATCAAATGATTAATTTAGGGTCTGCCGAGAAAATGCAATGGTTTTCTTAGATCCACTTAATATTGTTAATAAGAAAACACCAAATAACAAAAACCAAATGTCAAATAAATTCCAATTTTTTAAACTGTTTGAATATTAGATATTTGATATTTGGGAATTACCTGCCAGCCCTGCCCGTCCCTGACTGCCGTCAGGCAGGCGGCAGGCGGGCGGCAGGCTGGTTTGTTATTTGTTATTTGATGTTTGTTATTTTTTAAATCCAATAGTTTTCTTAGATCCACTAAATAGTGTTT
>JBNJGX010000299.1:0-3317 GCA_051748025.1 Bacteroidota bacterium | reverse complement strand
TTTTCTCTTAAGAAAAACGATATGGGCAATGTGTACCACGAATTAACAGGTTTACCTTCGTGTTTGCCCGGAATCCATGACGGCATTTCTTTAATCACACGGATTGCTTCTGAATCTAATGCGGGGTGTACAGATTTTGAAATAATAACTTCACCAATGGAACCATCTTTTTTTACTTCAAAACGAACATAAACCTGACCTTCGAGTTCTTTTTCTTTTGCAGCTTTAGGATATTCAAGATTCTCCATGAAATAACTTTCTAATTTTTCGTTGCCACCGGGATAAGACGGTGATTCTTCAACGAAGAAAAAAATTTCACGAGAATCTCTGCCAACTGAGTCGGCATCTAAATTAAAATTTATTTCCGGGGTGATAGCACAGGTAGCGTATAAATTTAAGCCGGCTCCTGTGCTCAGAATACTCAAGATCAACACCAATTTTAGAAAACTGTTTACTTTTGCAATGAATGACTTCATAATTTGTTTGATAATTTTTATATCTTAGTATAAAGATTTTTCAATAAGCAAAGATAAGAAAAATATCTTAATATAATAATTTTTTTATCAACAAGTGATAATTAACAATCATCATATCTAACTTACATGTATATTGCCACTTTTACAAGACTTAAAAAGCAACAATACTGATAAATATTAACAATTTACAAAGGGTTTTGTTAATTATTTGTAATTTGTGAATAATACCAAATAATTGTCTCTGCACTGGTTTATATTTTATAAACTTTGGTTTAAACATAACAATGGTTTTATGAACAGGATGACACTTTATGAATGGCAATGAAAAGTAAAGAGAACAAAAAATTACGAGAATAAATTTTATCATATTAACTTAGCACCAGCCTAAAATGAATATTTACATTTACTAAAATTATTTACTATGGATCATAACCAAACCAACAGCAATAATGGACAAAAAGAATTAAAAGACCTGGCTTTTCAGAATAAAGAAAGGCTAAAGGAGCTTGCATGTATAAATAAGACAAGTGCCATTATTAAGTCGGGTAAACCGGTAAATGAAGTGTTACAACAATTGGCTGATATATTGCCTGACGGATGGCAATATCCGGCATATACAGTAGCCCGGATATGTTATGGGGACAAGGAATTTACGTCTCAGAATTTTAAAGAAACAGAATGGAAACAAAAATATGAGTTTGAAACCATTGATAATACATCAGGGTGTGTGGAAATATTTTATACCCGGAAATTTGCAAAAATGGATGAAGGGCCTTTTCTCAAAGAAGAACGGGAACTTATTATTAACATCGGTTCATTAATACACGGGTATCTCAATTCTGTATTAGCAGACAAGGTAACAAGTACAAAGAAAAGTGCGGAGAAAAAACCTGCTTTTGATTATCCGGAAGAAAAAAAAGAAACAAGCAAGTTGCTGCATAAGTTTTTAAATGAAAATAATTATGCCAGGGATATTTATCATGATTTAATGCAGTTTAAAGTAAAAGAAATTTTGTTGGTAGGGACTTTATACGATGCATATTCATTAGAAAGTGAAGGGCGTTTCGCTGAACAGGTTCTGGGGGAATACCGGCAGTTGAATCTCACCTACACACCAAGAATAACCGGGGTGTCATCTGAAGAAGAGGTAAATCAGGAGCTTGAAGAAAAACACTATGACATGGTAATTTTTGTCATTGGCATAGAAAAAAAGAAGCCCCATTTAATAAGTCAGAAAATCAAATCAAATTATCCCTACATTCCAATATTTTTTCTTGTTAATAACAATAGTGATTTGGCATATTACAAGAATAATGTACCAAAATATACCGACAGGATTTTTGCATGGAACGGAGATTCAAGTATTTTCTTTGCAATGATAAAACTGGTGGAAGATAATATCAATGCCAGCAACGATACCAGAATAGGGATGGTAAGGGTAATCTTATTGGTGGAAGATTCTGCGAAGTATTATTCGAGAATTCTGCCTATACTTTACAGGGTTGTCCTTGAGCAAACGCGCCGGATTATTGATGATGTACAAGGGGATGAATTATTCCGGTTATTAAGGCTCAGGGCACGTCCAAAAATTTTGCTCGCCGAATCATATGATGAAGCCGTAAAATTAATCCACAGGTACAAAGAGTATTTACAGTGTATGATTACAGATGTCCGGTATCCAAAAGATGGAAGGGTTTATGATAAGGCTGGTTTTGACCTTGTGGATTATGTGCATAATAACATCGGCGAGTTGCCAATTTGTATTCAATCCAGTGAAGTGGCTAATGTTTATAAAAAAAATACCTGTTTTATCAATAAAAATTCTGATAACCTTGAAAATGATATCAGGGTTTTTATTAACCATTTTGTCGGATTTGGAAATTTTGTGTTCAGGGATAATACAGGAAGGCAAATTGCTGTAGCCAAAAACCTGAAAGAATTTGAGCGGTATATTAACAGCATTTCTGATGAATCGTTGAAATACCATGCCAGGCGTAATCATTTTAGTTTATGGTTAATGGCACGGGGTGAAATTCAACTGGCAAAACTGCTGAATCCATACAGACTTGATGACTTTATTGATGTCAATGGGATGCGGGAGTTTTTATTAAAACGCATTCATGAATTCAGAAACGAGAAAATCAAAGGTAAAATAGTGCCTTTTACAGAAGAATCCCTCAAAGATGAACGAAATGTTGTTGAAATCGGAACAGGTGCACTTGGCGGAAAGGGAAGGGGCGTAGCTTTTATCAATACCCTTATATATAATTTTGATTTTAGCAGTATGATTCCGGGTATTCATGTCAGATCGCCGCGTACTGTAATAATTGGTATCGATGAGTTTAGTGATTTTATCCATGATAATGAGCTCACACATTTTTTAACCACTGATGAAGATTATGATGTTGTAAAAAAAGCCTTCAAAGAAGCAAAATTTTCAAAATCAATGATAAGGCAACTCAAAGCTGTTATAAAAGAATTTAAAAACCCCCTTGCCATCAGGTCATCATCTTTGCTGGAAGATTCTTTATATCAGCCTTTTTCCGGTATTTTTGAGACCTACCTTATTCCGAACAACCATCCTGATGATAAAAAACGCCTTGATCAGTTTTGTGATGCCATAAAAATGGTGTATGCTTCATTGTTTTCTCCAACATCCAAAGAATACATCAGGGCCATCAATTATAAGCTGGAAGAAGAAAAAATGGCTGTGGTTATTCAGGAAGTGGTAGGGAATCATTTTGGTGATTATTATTATCCGCATATATCAGGGGTGGCTCAAAGTTTCAATTATTACCCCGTTTCATACATGAAACCTGAAGATGGTTTTTCTGTACTTGC
>JBNJGX010000298.1:0-3328 GCA_051748025.1 Bacteroidota bacterium | reverse complement strand
AACAATTCGTCAAGAAATCTTTCTTTGTTTTGTTCAATGTAATTTTTTACGTCATTCATAATTTTATGATTTAAGTTTTAAACATTTAATAAACGTCTCTGTATGCACCTGAAAAATAAACATGGAATCTTAATCCAATACATTGATGATATTTATTAAAACTCCCATACAATGAAGTACCAATACCAACATCATAAAAGAATTTGAAAGTTAATTGAATTTCCGGAATAACCCCTAAAGCCAGATATTTATCGGCAATACTGCTATCATCCGGACGGGCTATACTTCCATATGCCAGTGTAGGCCCAACAAAAAATGCCAGATTAAAATACCGTTCTTCGTGCCTGATACCAACCGCACCGACAAAATCATTATGAAAGGTGATGTTTTGCAAACGGTTATGTAAAAAGAATTTCTCATCCGTATAATGATAACCAATCTTAAAATATATTGGTTTGTATCTGAAGTGATAGGCCAGTGCCATGTTTAGATGATCTTCTCTCAGAGTGGTGCTTCGCCCGGGTCCAAAGCCGGCAGTAAACCAATTGCTTCCTGTTTGATATATTTTATCTCCAATTCTTATTTGTGGAAAACGTTTCTCCCATTTGCTCAACGGCTCAGTTGAACGGACAGGTTTATTTTGGGCATCCACAACCGTATAAACCCCGGACAAGATGAATAATATACATATAATTTTTTTCAGCATTTTCATAAAACCCATAAAGGTAATACAAAACTAACGCAAGCTAAAAATTTTTGGTATTTTTATTGGTCAAATCCATAGCAGCCACTTCCAGCTGAGCATACCAATCTGTGCTAAAGCGCCGGATAAGTGGCTCTTTAGCAAATTTGTACAAAGGAACACCCTGTTTTTTACCCTGTTCTAAACCGGGGTTACAGATTTGCCATCTGTCATAATTCACAGCAATAAAATCGTGGTATGATTTTATGCGGATCGGATATAAATGACAAGAAAGCGGTTTTCTGAAATCCAGCTTACCATCAAAATACATATTTTCAATAATACATTTTGTTATGCCGTTTTCCTGAACAGCAAAAATACATTCCCCGGAGTTTTCATGTATCATAGCAACGCGTTCATTTTCCTGATCCAGATAACTAATGCCATGATGCTGTGCCCTTATGACAGACTCCGGTTTCATTTTTTGTTTGATAGCCGGGAATATTTCCCTGATCTTTTCATTTTCAGATTCAGTAAGCGGTGGCCCTGAATCACCTTCAACACAACAAGCTCCTTTACATTTACTTACATTGCAGACAAATTCAGTCTCAATCACATCAAGACTCACCAGTGTATTTTCAATAGAGATCATATATCAAGGATCAAAAAACAAAAATAGTAAATATGATAAACACCCCATGAAGAAAAAAGACAGTATTAAATTTTAATAACCTTTACATTACAACCGATTTACCAACACAACTAAAAATTTTGTACCAGATACCATTGATATTGATAATTAATTTAACTTAATTAATCTTATTTTAAATTACTTCTTTTGAAAAACTACATGTTACAAGACAGTTTTTTTTATCAGGAAACTTTTTAGTTTTGCCTTGAAAATAAAAAAGAGGATTGTTTAAATGGCTGGTAAAACAAATATCGAACATAAAGGCATTGTTGACCACTGTCAGGGTGATTCGGTTTTTGTGAAAATCCTTGCTGAGACAGCTTGTGCCTCCTGCAAAATGCATAAAATATGTGGCATGGATACACAAGAAAAGACCATTGAAATTGACAAAGTACCGGATAAATTTCATAAAGGCGATAAGGTCATTGTCAGCATCAGCGAAAAACATGGCTATAAAGCCTTGTTTTTTAGTTATCTTCTGCCATTCATCATCTCTCTTTTGACATTGATAATCAGTATCGAAATAACAGAAAATGAAGGATTGAGCGGGTTGTTCGCACTCGTGATACTGGTCCCGTATTTTCTGTGTTTGAAATTTTTTAATAACCGGTTAAAGAAATCTTTTCGCTTCAATTTAAACAAAATACACGAATAATATGGAAATTATACTTTACACGTTATTGTCGCTAAGTGGTTTGGGTATTATTCTCGCCCTGATCCTCTATTTCGTAGCACAGCGCTTTAAAGTGGTTGAAGACCCGCGTATTGATGAAATAGATGAATTGTTACCGGGGGCAAATTGCGGTGGTTGTGGTTATCCCGGCTGCCGGGGATTTGCAGAAGCACTTGTTCATGCCGATAGCCTGGATGATTTTTATTGTCCCGTGGGTGGGAATGAAACCATGAAAGCAGCAGCATCCATCCTGGGTAAAGAAGTGGCTGAAAAAGAGAAACAGGTGGCTGTCGTTCGTTGTCAGGGAAGTCCTGAACACAGAAAAAAAACCAGCGAATACGATGGCCCGCAGACATGCACCCTTGCCAGTCAAACCTACAGCGGTGATACAGACTGTCCTTATGGGTGTCTTGGCCTTGGTGATTGCGTGGAAGTATGTGATTTTGATGCCATCCATATGAATCCTAAAACTCAGTTGCCCGAAGTTATCGAAGATAATTGCACCGCCTGTAATGCATGCGTGGAAGTTTGTCCGCATAATATTATTGAATTGCGTAATGTTGGCAAAAAAAGCCGCCGGATTTATGTGTCTTGTGTCAACGAAGATAAAGGCGGTCCTGCCAAAAAGGCTTGTGATGTAGCTTGTATCGGTTGTGGAAAATGTGTTAAGGTTTGTCCTTTCGAGGCCATTACCCTCGAAAACAACCTGGCTTACATTGATTACGAAAAATGCAAACTCTGCCGTAAGTGTGTGGACGAATGTCCTACCAATGCCATTGTGGAAGTCAATTTTCCACCCAAAAAAGCAAAAAAAGCACCGGAGGCTAAAGAGAAACCACCAAAAGCGAAACAGGAATCCGGCAAAGCTGAAGCAATCAAAGATAAAAATGGCAATAAGGCTGTAAAACCAGAACAAAATAAGAAATCCAATTCAGATGAAACAAAAGCATAAGGAGGAAATGCCATGTTAAAAACCTTTCCAAAAGGTGGTGTACATCCGGCTGAAAACAAAATTTCTGCCGGTGAGGGGATTAAAGAAATGCCATTACCTAAACAGGTAATTGTTCCCGTATCACAACACATTGGAGCCCCTGCTCAACCTGTTGTAAAACGCGGAGATACGGTAAAAACCGGCACACTGATAGCCAAAGCCGCCGGCTTTGTATCAGCCAATGTCCACGCTCCGGTGTCCGGAAAAGTCAAAAAAATTGACAATATGATGGACGCTGCAGGTTTTAAAAAACCATGTATTATCATTGATGCAGATGGCGATGAATGGGAA
>JBNJGX010000297.1:0-3366 GCA_051748025.1 Bacteroidota bacterium | reverse complement strand
ATTTCATTTTGTCTTTTTGTGATTAATTCTAAGTATTTTTTAGTAGAATATTTCGATTGAAGAATTTTATTTAAAAGCGAATGATCCAAGGAATTAGTTAACCTGAATTTTTCTCCTAATAGAAAACACTTTTCTGCGAGATCGTTTTTTTCTTTTGCAGTATAATAGAGTACTTCCAGTGACTGAGGCTTTACAACAGCTCCAATGAATTTTATATCTGTCAGATATTCAAAACTTTTTAGGTGCTGTATGATGGGTTCAAAATTATGTATACCGGGAAGGGCACAAGTGGTAATCATTACCGCTTCTTTTATTTTGACATCATCCAGGGTTTTATGTCCGTACATGTCACCGATTTTTTCAAAAAATGGTTTTATACAGCAAATAAACCTTTCAGTGAAATTTCTAAACAAATGATTTGCATTGCCTACCCACACCGGACAAGCAAAAATAACCATATATGATTCATTAATGTGTTTAATGTAGCGTGAAAAATCATCATCATGCACACATTGTCCCGGATGTTTAAACCAGCAATCCAAACACCCCTGGCATACATTGAAATTCCATTGTGCAAGGTGGAATACCTTTGTTTCTGCTGCAGGATATTTACTTTTAAATCCTTTCATAAAAGCATTTGTCAGGAACATGGTTTTTCCTTCAGGGTTGTAACTGGTGTTAATAACGGAAATTTTATGCATCAGTTTTTCATTGAGGTTAATATTACACAGGAATTGACATCCCCAAAACCAAAAGCGGCTTTTGCAAGGTGCTGTATTTTGTTGTGGGCAATAATTTCATGAGGAATTTTATCGGATGGAATCATTTTTTTGATGTCGGGATGCACATCTTCACAATTTATGGATGGGTGAATAAATTGGTTATAAATCTGCAACACCGATGCAATGAATTCAATGGCTCCAGCAGCTCCTATGGTATGACCAATCATGGATTTCAGAGAGTTAAAATAAGGAAATTTGGTTGTTAGCCTCAGCGCCTCTACCCAGTTTTGGATTTCGATTTTATCAGCCAGTGTTCCGGTGAGATGACCGGATACAAGATCAATATCATCGCCGGAAATACCGGCCTCGTTGATGGTGTTCCTGATGCAGTCAACTACCCTGGTAGGATTGGGGGCTGTCATGGTACCACCATGCCTGTGACCACCGGAATTTATGGAACCACCAATGATTTCTGCATATATTTTGGCCCCTCTTTTTAATGCGAGATCAAGTTCTTCGACACACACTACACCGGCACCAGCAGCCGGAACAAACCCACCTGCCGAAGCACTCATGGGGCGGCTGGCTTTTTCAGGAAAACCATTGTGTTTACGGTTTAATAAACGCATGGAATCAAAACCTGCCCATGCATACGGAGAATAAGGGTCTGTACCACCGGCTAGCATGCATTTGGCTTTGCCTGCTTTTATCCTGTTATATGCCATAATAATGGCTTCATTTCCAGTAGAGCAGGCCGATGAATTTGCAGTGGTTTGGTTAGCTAAGCCTAAAATTGATGACAGAGCAGCCGCTGACCCGCTTGGCATCCAATGTTCTACAATTTGACTGCCTAATCGCCGGGTTTTTCCCGCTTTTACCATGGGGTAGACTTTTCTTATCATGATTTCAATACCTCCAAAGCAGGTCCCAATAATGGCCCCATGTTCATTATAAATCTCGCTGTCATGAAAATCAGGGATATCCCTACCGGCATTTGTCCAGGCTTCTATGCCAGCTAATACTGCATACCGGATAGCCATATCTGCCTGATCAAGGCTGTATTTGTTCAAAACAGGCAGGTGTTCAGCATTTGTAATGTCAGGTATGCCACCAACCTGACATGAAAAACCGTGCTTTTTAAGTTCAGGGATGTATTGAATTCCCGGCTTTCCATGTCTTATGGCATACTCAAAATTTTTCAATCCTGTAGCATTGGGTGATACAACACCCATCCCTGTAATCACAACTCTTTTATTCATCGGTATTTTTTAGTATCAAACAAGCGTTTACATCACCAAAACCAAAATTTGCTTTTGCTGTGTATTTGATTTGTATATTGTGTTTTACCTTACGCACAATATTATCCTCTGATATGTTTTTCAGAATTTCAGGGTGAATGTCTTCGCAATTGATAGAAGCGTGAATGAAATGGTTGTTCATCTGAATAACAGAAGCAATTGTTTCAATGGCTCCACAGGCCCCAATGGCATGACCAATGAATGATTTTGTTGAATTTATGTATGGGAAATCATCCCTCATGACATTTCTCCATATTTGAATCTCGTAAGGATCAGCTTTAGTGCCTGTTAAGTGTCCTGATATAAAGTCAATTGTTGATGGAGAAATATCGGCATCTTCTATGGCATTGACAATACATTCTCCGTTTTTTTTGTAATTTGCCGATGACATGCTGCCACCGTTTTTCATGCCACCACAATTGACGTGCCCTCCTGCAATTTCAGCATAAATTTGAGCCCCTCTGGATACAGCATACTCATAATCTTCAATGATCAATACGCCACAGCCCTCTGCCGTAATAAACCCGCGGGCCGATGCGCTCATAGGACGGCTGGCGGTTTCTGGTTTATCATTATGTTTTTCATCAATGATTTTCATGGCATCCATGGTGGCCCAATAGTATTTTGAATAAGGTTCCACACCACCTGCAATAACCATTTGTTTATTTTCATACTGAATTTTATTGGCAGCTTCAACAATGGATTCTGTAGCACTGGCGCATGCCAGGGAATTGCTGATGACACGTCCGGAGGCACCTGTTAATCCTGCAAGCATGGCTGCAGGACTGGAATTGATTATCTGCTCAAACGCATTGCTGCCTAACCTCCGGTGTCTGTTTTGATCCACCAATGCATTAATTTGTTCCCACTGGTCAGCAGGGCCAATGGTTGACCCGATAATAATATCAAGGTCACTGGTAGTGTTGTTGTTAAAGACAGCTTCCATCCCAGCCATGCTTAGAGCTTCATGTGCAGCTTTTACTAACATTAGGGTAGAACGGCTCAGGAAGGGAATATTTAACTGGGGAAATTTAGCTAAGATATCATCAAAACTGACATTACAAATGCCGCCAACCGTGCATTTGAATCCTGCTTTTTCCATGTCGTCCACATGTTGCAAGCCAGAGGTGGAATTGAGCAATGCATTTCTGAACTCATTTACTCCGGTTGCATTCGGAGCAATTATACCCATACCAGTAATAACAACCCGTTTTTTCATTTATCATCAATTATTATCTGTAATTGTGCAATCGCCGTTGAACATATTGAGCCTGCGCTGTCGTATAATTCAGCTTTTGATTTTAAAATTCCTTTTCTGTAATATATTTTCTTTGATTTTATGGTAA
>JBNJGX010000296.1:0-3381 GCA_051748025.1 Bacteroidota bacterium | reverse complement strand
CGGAGAAACCTGGATGGACCGCAACCTCGGTGCTTCACAGCAGGCAACATCTTCTACAGATTACGATGCATATGGTGCTTTATTCCAGTGGGGGCGGTTAAGCGATGGACACGAATGTATAAACTGGAATTCTTCAACAGGTTCCGATGGCGCAGAACAAAGCAATGAAACATTAACCACCAGTTCCTCTGATTATCCCGGGCATAGTGATTTTATTCTTGCTCCAGATGATCCGCACGACTGGCGCGACCCACAAAACGAAACCCTATGGCAGGACGTAAGCGGCACAAACAACCCATGCCCGAGTGGCTACAGAATACCAACCGAAGCAGAATTAACTGCTGAGATGAATTCATGGGATTCCCAAGACGCAGCAGGTGCCAACGGTTCCCCGCTTAAGTTTCCCGTTGCCGGATACCGGTACTACAGCGATGGTTCGCTCGACAATACCGGCTCAAACGGCTACTATTGGAGTAGTACGGTGGATGGTACCTTCGCCAGATACCTGTTCTTAAACAGCAGCGATGCCGATATGTACAGCAACTACCGCGTATACGGCAGATCAGTTCGTTGCATTAAGGATTAGGTGCGCACAGAAGTTGATTCAGGGGGCTAAACCACCATTTTTCATTTCAGGTTGATACAGGTGCGGTTTTAATGTCCATATCCGACATATTTTATTATGATTGATCGTGGCTCAGTGGTATGGTAAATGAAAAAGTGCTGCCTTTGCCTTCTTCACTGGCAACATTTATAGTGCCACCATGCTGTTCAATAAACTCTTTGCATATAATCAATCCGAGGCCGGTGCCGGTTTCTTTGTTTGTGCCTTTGGTGGATGATTTTTTGTCTATAAGGAAAAGATCTTTTTGTTTTTCTTTGCTGATGCCCACACCGTTATCAATTACCGAGATGCTGGCAAAACCATTATTACGGGTAGCGCTAATATGGATATTTCCGTTTTTTTCTGTATATTTAATGGCATTGTTGATCAAATTACGCAGGATGGTTTTTAGCATATTTTTGTCAGCATAAACCGTTATATCATCTGTTTCATATTCTTTGGAAATTTGAATTTGTTTTTTAGCAGCAACGTTATACAGAAGGTTAATGGTATCCTGTATGATATAATTAAGGGAGATATATTCGGGGTTAAGGTTTATGGATCCTGTTTGGGTTTTTGACCATTCAAGTAAATTCACAAGTAAATCATACCCCTGTTTTGCAGATTTATAAATGAGCTGGTAATAGTTTTGTAGATTGATGGGGTTGGTTTTTTTATGTTCCTCCAGGAGCAGTTCTGAAAAACCAAGTAATCCTGTGAACGGACTTCTCAGGTCGTGGCTGATGATTGAGAAAAACTTGTCTTTGGTGTCGATGAGTTGTTTCAATTGTTTTTTTTGTTCTCTGAGTGTAAGGTGGTTTTTTACCCTTGCAAGCAATTCAGCTGTTTTTATGGGTTTTGTAACATAGTCCACGCCGCCGGCTTCGAAAGCGGTGGTGATAGAATCACTGTCTGTTTTTGCTGTAAGAAAAATGACAGGCAGGTCTTGAAAACGTTGTTGCGCTTTGAGCTTTTTGCACACTTCAATCCCATCCATATCCGGCATCATGATATCGAGCAGAATAAGGTCAAAGTTTTCGTTATCACAAAGGGTTAGTGCCTTGTGCCCATTTTGTGCGAAAGATATGTCATACCCGGCATTCTGTAAAGCTGTGGCCACAATCTGGATGTTTTGGGGTATATCATCAACGATCAGTATTTTGCTTCTTTTTTCCATTGTCATCATAATTTTCTTTCACAATGGCTTAGGTTGCCAGTCAATTAATAACGGTTGCGGACGGTTGCTATACAGTCAAATAATATTATTTTTCATTTAACAATACGTCATTTAACCTTGCAAAGATATCTGTTATTTCTTCAATGTCAATTTTTTCGGCTGCTTTACTGAGGTCATTTCCAATATTGAGGAAGAAAGTGTTATTGTTCTTGTTCCCGTATGCCTGTATTTCTTCACCAAGATTTTTGATTTTTGACATGTTCCCGGAATTTTCAATTGTTTCGGATTTTTGTTTGAATTTCTCGGAAAAATGATGCCTGATTGATTTGGTTAATTGTGGTGAGGGTATATGCAAAGGTTTATCCCGTACATGCGATTTTTTTGTTTCTTTTAGTTCTTGTTCCGGCAATATAACTTTCTGTGGAATTTTGATGTTCTTGAAGTGTAAGCTGAATATACTGCCTTTCCCCGGTTTACTTTTAACAGAAATGCTTCCTCCCTGTATTTCCATCAGGTGCTTTGTTATTGATAGTCCCAGTCCGGTACCATCATATTTCCGGGTGGTTTGATTGCTTTGTTGTTTGAATGCTTCAAATATCTTATTCTGATGTTCCGCAGGTATGCCAATGCCGGTATCTTCGATGTGACATACCATGTTTATTTTGTTGTCGGGCAAAGATTTTTCTTTGGTAATCGAGACTCTGATATACCCTTTATCTGTGAATTTAACAGCATTGCCGATTATGTTAAGCAAAGTTTGCCTCGTCCTTAATTCATCAATAATGATATAATCCGGTATGGCCGGGTCGATATAGATATCAAGCCGGAGGCCTTTTTGCTGTATTTTCAGAGAAAATATTTGGGCAATGTCCTCTACCAGTTTTTTGATGTTTGTAATTTCCGGATAAATGCTCATTTGCCCGGCTTCAATTTTTGATAAATCCAAAATGTCATTGATAAGATCCAGGAGTGTTTTGCTGCTTGCCTGGATGGATTTTATATAAGCCAGGTTGTTTTGCTTTGTCAGATTGGTTGATAATATCTCAGAGAATCCAATTATCGCATTAATTGGGGTGCGGATTTCATGGCTCATGTTGGCAAGAAACACAGTTTTTGTTTTGTTTGCTGCTTCCGCTGCCTGTTTTGCATTTATCAATTCCTGCTGTGCCATTTTGTCTTTGCTGATATCATCTTTAATGCCAATGTATTGAATAATGTTTCCCTGTTTATCTGTGATGGATGATATCAGGGCGCTTTCGTAATACAATTCGCCGTTTTTTCGTTTGTTTTTAAATTCCCCTTTCCATTCCCCGCCTTTACTGATGGTATCCCACATTTGTTTGTAAAAACTTTTTGTGTGTTCGCCTGATGATAATATCCGCGGGTTTTTCCCGATTACTTCATAACGTTGGTAACCTGTTATCTCTGTGAATTTTTTGTTTACATACTGAATACGTGCTTGTGGATCAGTGATAATAACATAAGCAGATGCATTTTCAACAGCTTTATACAGTGTACGCAATTCTGTTTCAGCTTGTTTTCTTTTTGTAATATCTCTTACAATGCCAGCAGCATGCCATTGATTATTTATTTTTATTGA
>JBNJGX010000295.1:0-3388 GCA_051748025.1 Bacteroidota bacterium | reverse complement strand
GTTACGCTCCAGTAAATGCAATTTATTGGCCTGCATAACAGGGACAATATTTTCATCAAAATAGGCTGCCTTCTCTCGTGGGTTAGGGTCAAGAGCCCATGCATACTGCTCGCGACTCACATAATGTGTCGCATTGGGAAACTGCAATCTAAGCTTCTGATTATTGTCGTAATAAGTAACACCGCCAGAATGATCATCATGCAGATGGGTTAAAATAACATCTGTGATCTGCCCGGCATCATAGCCATTTCTTTCCAACTCCGACTTTATATTACGCTCCTGATCCAGGTATTTATACTGATAATATTTCTGACTTTGCTTTCTACCCATACCTGTGTCAATCAAAATTTTCCGCTCCCCCCAATCAATCAGTAAGCAACGAGAGACCATAGGCAGTAGATTATCCCGGTCTTCTGCATATAACTTTTGCCAAATAGCCTTGGGAACTACACCAAAAACGGCACCTCCATCCATAAGCCATCGCTCAGGTTGTATTGATATTAACTTCATATGTTTAAAATTTTTAGCACGATTGTCCAACAAAAAATTAAGATAAGGGAAACCCGAAATTCATCCCAAGTCTTTTTTGTAATTTTGGTTTTTCACAACTAAAATTGAAGCCGGTCTAAAAAGCCTTCAAACTGCTGATTTTTATTGTTTTTACCCCTAAGCCCTAAAGGGATAACGCTAAAAATCGCAGTTTGAAAAAGCCCCTTCAAGGGATTTAGGAGTCTTAAGGCTTTTTAGACTGCACTCAAAATTACAAACATGGATAAAAGTACACATTTTTTTTAACCCAGGTGTTTGTCCAAAATATTTGGGATCCTTGTATTTATCGGGGCATGCAAGCCAACAACGTGAGTTCCTGAACACCTTTTAAAATAATTAAGGTTAAGAACTAAGCCATGACAGAACATCATTTAAACCTGAACTCAAACATATTTTCTTTCTTAACGCTCCATTTTCACGAATTTCTTAACGCATTTTTCTGTATGCGGGTGGGGGCATGGATTCTATTGATAATTATGTCAGATATATTCGGGGCTAAAACATGATATCCGTACCTTGCCCAAATCCATTCGAGCTCATTCGAGCCATTCGTGGCTAAAAATAAAAAGCCGGGAAACTAATGAAAACAAAACAAAAAAAGGAGCAAGAGTACAAGCTATTGCTCACTACTCTTGCTCCCAACTGTTTTCGGTAGACCGTAAAGGACAAATGTCGAACCCCTTACCGCACAAAAACACTGAATTTGAATTCCATACAACTTTCAACAAGCCGGATTTTAATAGCTTGATGAAGATTTAGGAGCATGTAGGTATGTAGCAATATTTTATAACATCAATTATTCACTTTATAGATTTAGTTTTCTAAAATGCCTCTGTAATTCTCTTTCAACTTGATCAAATTGTGGCAAATCATGTATTTGTTCCTGCATTGATTTTTGCCAACGTCCTCTGTATTGGGGCAGGCGTTGTTCTAATTTGGCAAAAAAATGTGAGGCTTCTATGCCTTTACTTTCACATTTTAATCTGAATTCCTTGCTGTAAAAATCAACATCCATTCCATGTATTTCAAGCAAACACCAAACGTCATAGAAATCACGTGCTTGCATCCGTTGCATGATTGAACGCATTTTCTCGATTAACGTTTCTTCTAAAGAATAACAAAGGAGTCGGTGTTCTTGCATATCTGAATAGCTTAAAAAAACATCGTTAAAAACGGGTTCAAATTCTAATCGTTCAGTTCGGGAAATATCAACTTTTACTTTTTTATTTGCTCCCAGTCCCCCAAGTGGACCAACATAGCTTATGTAAAAATTAACTCCGCCATCTTCATGTTCGTTGTTATCTGTTAATTTCAGCGGAATATTGGCTTCCTCCTGAATAATTTCAAAGAATTCAGAAAACCACTCAAAAATCTGCTCATTTGTAATTGTGTCTTCCAATAATGTAAAATCAAGGTCTTCAGAGAACCTGTAATCATTAAAATATATCTTTTTTAAAGACGTGCCACCCTTGAATACAATTGCTTTGGATAAAAATTCATGTTGAGCTATGCCAAATAGTATCCATGATAAAATATAATCTTTCTCTATTTGCTGGTCACGTACACCAACAGCACGAGCTTTTTGTTGTATTTCCCCGGGTTTAATCATGTGCTAACTGCAGACTTAATAGTTTCTGTTTCTATATTTTGCTGTATGCTCCATCGGCTAAGCATTTTACCTGTTTTCGGTAATTCTGTATCCAGTAAAACATAAGACTCCGTTTTCAATTCCTGGAGCTTATCGATTATTTCAGTTTCAATTTCAAGTGTATCTAACAGAAAACCAAGTCGTTTTAACACAGATTGTGAATTAAATTTCTCTGCATATTCAAATAGCTTGTTGAATTTAATTTTCTCTTTTGAAACGTATAAGGCTCTTGCCATTTCAACAATTCCACCTGAGTAATCTGGTTTAAACAGACAATCAATAAATGTTTTCTCCAGGTCGGAACATGTCACTTTATGAAAACGATCAATCCACATTTTTTTTGATCCGAAGAAATGATTTTTATTGTGATAGATAAATTGAAACGGAACATCCTTAATTTTTATAGAGGAAGGTCTTATTTGTTGTGAAACAACAATTTGCTCTTTCAATGATGGCTGTACGATGAGATCATGAATTTGTAAAGCCGAATAATAACCAATATAATGCTCAGCATCATTCACTAAACATTCCGCAATTAAATGCCAATCCGGCATAAACGATTCCGCATCTTGTTCGTAAGGAATAACATAATACAGCCCCTTCTTTAAACGCATTAAAAGCCCTCGTTTTGTCATATCACTCAGCAATTGTTTAACTGCTCCTTCTTTGGAAAAAGGCAGGGCTTTTTTAGCTTCTGAATAGGTAAAACACTTTTTGTCCTGATCATTAAAATATGACAAAAGCTCATTCGATTGTTTTGATATGTATTTATACCTCATAGCAATGGGGTCAGTTTAAACCTGACTGCAAAGATACTAATAATTTGTTTTCACTCATAAATCTCACAAAAACAATTATCTTTTACATCAACTTAGTCAGCACAAACCTGATTATTTTACTACAAATAATAATTTATATAAAAAACAAGGGAACTGCTTGAATAGTAAAACTTAATCCGGTATGAATGGCACAGCTTGCTCCGTTTTATCCATTTTTTGACGAAAATAAAGGCAGCATCCGATCGGGAAAAGTCACAGCCCCGGCCTTTTTCTATGTTTTTACTTTTTTCTGCAGCAAAAAAAGTAACAAAAATGCCGCCGCCGACATAAAAATGCAAATTCCGATGTCTATCGGAACGCTCAATTCCGCTAAAAGAAAATAACTCGCTGGCTTTGGCTCCCGCCAAACCCA
>JBNJGX010000294.1:0-3409 GCA_051748025.1 Bacteroidota bacterium | reverse complement strand
GTCCGATTTCTTCGTTACGCCTGCCTGCCCTGCCCGTCCGGCAGGCGGGCGGCAGGCAGGCTCGTATTTAAAACAGTCATTTACGAAAGTAAACTCCTTAGTTTTAAATACTTCGCAAGCCTCGAACTCGAACATTCTGAACGAGACACTGACTGTATTGACAAACACTAATTAGTTACAAATCATCAAATTTTATGCCAGTATTTATCGTATTGATAGCCGGGTTATACATGGTTGTTCAGGCATCTTTTTATCACTTCGCCAGCCATAACAGCACCAAACATGGCGGGTATGACTGAGATGGTTCCTGAATTTGACCGTTTATTCCGGCTTTCTTCGTTCACCACTTTTGACCGGTCTGTTTTTTCGGTTGAAAATACCACGGTAAACCCTTTATAAATACCCTCTTTGTGCAAACGTTTTCGTAACATACGCCCCAGGGTGCAATTGTATGAATTGCTGATGTCGGCTGTTTTTACAGCAGCAGGATCGGTTTTTCCGGCAGACCCCAGTGATGATATAAGAACCGTCTGAGTTTCCAGGCATTTTTTGACAACTTCGATTTTTGGTGACAGCGTATCTATGCAGTCAAGTACATAATCACAAGTATCAAAGGACGGCAGCGTGTTTATATTTTCATCACTGATAAATGCCTGATGGGTATTTATCTTCAATGCCGGATTAATATCAAGAAGACGGTTTGCCATGACCTCTGTTTTGCTTTTTCCTACTGTGCTGTGCATGGCCATTACCTGACGGTTGATATTTGAATGGGCAATGGCGTCATTGTCTGCCAGGCTAATTGTGCCGGTACCTGAACGCACGAGATGTTCCGCTGCCCATGATCCCACGCCTCCGAGTCCGATGACAAGTACATGAATGTTTTGTAATTTTTGCAGTTGTCTGTTACCCAACAACATTCGTGTTCGTGATTGCCAATCGGTGTTCATCTGTGCTGAATAGATTTTAGATTGTTTTCAATTTGTATTGCCAATGTATCAAGGCTGATATTTTTCAGATGGGCAGCACGCTCGTAAATACGCCGGATTTCAATGTTGCTTTCATCGGTTTCTAGAAAAAGCAAATCATTGGGGGTTTGTTTGAGAACAGATTCAAAGCTCTCAATCCCGCGCATAAGCAGTGCCCCGTATGAGAGATAAATCCCGTGGTTTGTACAGGCCTTCATGTTTTGAAGATTACCCGTAAAACCATGGATAATCCATGCCTGCTCAGGTTTATATTCTTTGTGCAGGGCTATAATGTCCGGGTAAGTTTTGACAGCATGAATGATCAACGGTTTCCTGAGCTTTTCGCTGATTTCAATTTGGGTTTTGAACACTTCAACCTGTTTATCCCAATTGCTTGAGGATGCTTTATCAAGCCCGCATTCGCCGATGGCAAAAGCCTTGTAAGCTTTTGGGTATAATTGGTCTAGAAGGGCGTCAGTACTTGCTTTTTCGGCATGCCACGGGTGAATCCCAATGGAAAAAAAGCTTGTATTTGGGATATGGCTTTTATGGAAAAAGCTTATTAATTCCTTTTGATCACTGTATCCGGACAGACTGTGTGTGTGAATGTCAATGAATTGTATGTTTTCTGAATTCCTTTCCATGCCAGATCATATTGGTATTCATGTGTTTTTTTAATTGTTCGGTAAACTCAAAATTTTTAATGCCTTTCCAGTCGGGTTTTATAACCATCTTTGGTGGTGATTCACTGATAAACCTTTCCAAAATTATTTCAGGATCAAGTTTAGCAAGAAAATTTGCCACCATTTCAATATATTCATTCTTAGTAAAATTAACAAATTTTTCGGGGGATTGTTTATATGATTCTGCTATGGTTGTGTTTTTCAATACCTGAAGCTGGTGTAGTTTAAGAAAATTTGGGCGGAGGGCATTAATGCTTCCGGTATGGCTAAGTATGTCCTTCTTATTTTCTCCCGGCAATCCCATAATGATATGAACGCCTGTATAAAAATTTTTGTTCCGGCATGTATCAAAGATCCTTTTTGTGCAAGCAAAATCATGCCCCCTGTTAACCAGCGTCAATGTGTTGTCAATTGTGGATTCCACACCAAATTCAAGGCTGATAAATATTTCCTTGCCAAGTTGGTTAAGCAGGTCAATTTGCTCATTTGAAATGCTATCAGGCCTTGTTGCAATTACCAGGCCTTTGATACCCGGTACATACAATGCTTCTTCGAGTAATTGCTTAAAATGGGCATAACTTGTGTATGTGTTGGTGTAGCTTTGAAAATATGCCATGTATTGCTGGGTTTTGTATTTCCCGGAAAAAAATGCAATACCCTCTTGCAATTGTTGTGTTACGGATTTTTCAGGCGAGCAATAAAACGGGCTGAAGCTGTTGTTATCACAATATGTACATCCTTTACGGCTGATTTTTCCATCAAGGTTTGGACAGCCAAGCCCGGTATTTACAGATATTTTCTGTACCCGTTGCCCGAAATGGTTCCGGATAAAATTTGAGTAATCGTTCCATGGTTTTTCCTGCATACTATGCCTTTATCTTATTCAAAATAATGTAAAAATGCTGTGATTTGCAAATTTTTAATCAATGAGCATATACCCAGATTCTTTTTTGAATGCTTTTTGGTATTGAATCCATGATGTTTTTCTGATTGCATAAAGTTTCAAATCAGAATTATTACCTGAATCCCGATGAGTCAAAAAAGTTAATCCACGAGCCAAAGGGCATGTCCGGTTGATTTGGATGAAATGTAAGGTTATAATCAGGTAAAATCGAATTGTATTAATTAATGATCAATTTTTGCTAAAAAAAGCATTAAATAATTTTTGTAAGTTTCAAATTTATTGTATATTTGAGAAACTAACAATTGGAATAATGAGCCCAGTATAAGAAGTTAAAATAACAAAAGTTCCCACGAAGCCACAAAGCCACAAAGTTTTGCAAAGTGCTGGTAATCAAATTATTTTTCTTTGTGTTTCCTTTGTGTCTTGGCGCTTTTGTGGGATTAAAATGGCTTTTTAGATTGAACTCAAGAATAAAAAAAGTAAACTAAAAAAGTAAACTAAAAAAAAGGAGACAACATTATGCGTAAAACAAATTGCTGGATTTTAATTGTATTACTGCTGAGTTTTCCAATGTTTTCCATGGGGAATGATGACAAGGCAGAAAAGATCATTGACAGGCTTATTGAAAATTACGAAAAACAGCGTGAAGGCATCAAAGATATGATTACCACCAAAGAAGATGCTGTTGTTTATCAGAAATGGGAAAAGAAAAATGGAGAGACAATTTACAAATGGCGTCAGGAGAAAGATGTAAACGGACAAAAACAAATTGCTGTTTTTGATGGTAAAAATTATTATGTAAAAAATCCTCAGACTGGTGAAGTTGAAGAAAAAGAAGAAGGCAATATGAACCC
>JBNJGX010000293.1:0-3410 GCA_051748025.1 Bacteroidota bacterium | reverse complement strand
ATCATTGTTGTTGATGCAGATATGACCAGCACTCATTAGGCGCTTACTGTGTTAACTTTACCAACATGTTGTTTAAATTTAAAGCACCAAAAAACAAATAACAAAAAACAAACCAGCCTGCCAGCTGGCAGGTAATATTCAATTTTCATAAATTCAAAACACTACCAATGGCAGGATAGCAAGTTTGGAATTTGTTATGTAAATTTATCCGTCTTCACTTTCCGTCTCCGTTTCACTCCGCCGGATAAACTTACGCCGCCTGCCTGTCGGCAGACAGGGACAAGTTTTTGGATTTTGGATTTCCTGCCTCGCAGGCAGGCTGGTTAAGTGACCGGTTCTTTATGCAAATCTTCAGTAAGCACAAAACCCATAAAATTTTCTCTGTTTATCAGGGAAAAATCATAATCATTATAATACCCGGAAAAGCCGGATGGTTCTTCTACTATACTTATGTCAAACGTTCGAGGAAGCTTCCACTTAAATTCCCATGCATACATTTGACCATCACGTATTTCAATATAATCAATTTCCTGTCCGCCATAAGAACGCCAGAAATGACGTTTTGGGAAAAGCCTCTGATAATGCAATGCCTTCATACGTTCACCGACAAGAAAATTTTCCCATAAGCCCCCAATATCGTTACGCAACGAAGGAGGATTAAAATTCGAGATAATGCCATTTAATATACCATTGTCACAGAAATAATACTTGGTCTTTTTAGATATTTCCTTCCTTGGATTCTTACTAAAAGCTGATAATTTGTAAATCACAAAGCACTTTTCGAGCAAATCAAGGTACCGTTCTATGGTACGGCTGTTCATCCCCAATTGTTGTCCGAGTTCGTGATGTGATACTTCTGAGCCTACCTGAAATGCAAGCAATTGCAATAATTTCAGTAAGGGTTCTGATGATTTAATACGATCGAAACTCAAAATATCCTTCAGTAAATACGAATTTACAAGGTCATTAATTATCTCTTTTTTTTCAGCATCTGTATCAGCCATCAGCACTTCGGGATACAAACCATAAATAACATAATTGTTGAGCCCCTGCCGCAAGTCATATTTCGAGATAGTGTCTTTTAATTCAAGCCAAGAAAAAGGATACAACTTAAGCTCCCGTTTTCGGCCGGTTAATGGTTCTCCGATTTGCTGATTTAATTCAAATGCAGATGAACCAGATGCAATAATTTTTAATTCCGGCCTGATATCTATCAGCAATTTTAAACCTTTCCCGACATTGGGGATCTCCTGGGCTTCATCAATAACCAGTAAATCTGTTGAATAGGCATATTCTTTGATCTTATCAATATCTCCGGAATTCAATAGATGCTGCAGCCGTATGTTATCACCAAGTTCAAATTTATAGGAAATTTTACAGGTTTCCAGATAATTTTTCAATAAACTTGTTTTTCCTGTCCGGCGGGCTCCATATAATACAAGCACCTTACCTTGCCGCATCCATTTATTCAAATCCTGGTAATGTCTTTTCCAGTACATAATAGTTTTCTTTTTTTACAAAGATACAAAAATTTAAATGATTATTTGTATCAAAGGTACAAATAATTAACTAATTTTTTGTACCTACAATACAAATTTTAAACGTAATTTTTGTAGTGGCGATACAAAAATTAAGCTAAATTTTTGTAGTCAGGGTACAAAATTTTAACCTAAAATTTGTATTACTACTGCAAATTTTAATTATCTTGTGTGGAATCCTGGTCAAATACAGGATTGAGATATGATTTGTATTTTTCCGGCATATCAGGAATACCGTTGCCATTGGTATCAGAAAAACTGCTCACAAAACGATAAAAGGCCAGCCATTCTTTTCCCTCTTGTACACCAGGTTCACCAGGATCAAAATCCAGTACAGCATCCCGGATATTTTCCATTATTTCTCCGGTTTTTAATTTTGGGCTAACCCTTACTAAACCAAAAGTCTTCTTTTTTATCATCCCTATAAATTCAAGCATATAAGCACTCGCAGAAATGGCATACAATTTTTCATTTTTGCTGCTGCAATCAAGGGTTTTCCAACCAGTTTCATCATTTCCTATTTCAATTTTCGTAATTTTATTAAGAAACCAATTGTCCATGTCAGTGTAAACTTTAATGCCGCTATAATAACAATAACTTGATTTACTTGATTCCCGTATCATCAATAGCACTTCCATGACATTTTTAAGCTCTTTGCCAGTCACATAAACCTGAGCCAAAGGATATCCCGGGATACCATCTTCCCCCTTTCCTAAAGAACAAATTCTAAAAATATCAGCAATACCTTGTTTCCCATGCATTCCGGGATTGATTCGGTCACGGATAACCCCGGCAGCAATCATACTGACATCTGTATGCATTCCATGATTATGAATATCATAATAAATGGCATCTGCTAAAAATGGTCCAAGTGAAGACTCATCAAGATTACTTTCATCACAATCCATTTCAAAATCAACCTCAAAAACAGGACTATCATAGGCTATACCGAGAGGATCCAGGATTTTTTGTTGTACCAATGTTTGTTGCTGGTCAATCTTTACCTGAATTGCTTCTAACCCCAAAATATCATCATCAACAGGAATAAGGCCGAAATCTGAAAACTTATAATCACCATCATCCCGGCTCAATACCATACGGCCTGCATGTTGACCACCTGAACCCGTTTGGACAATTGGCGTACCCTTTGACCAAACAACCTCCTCAGTTAATGAATGAGAATGCCCGCTTAAAACCACATCAATATATTTTGCCCCCTTTTTTGCCAATTTTACATCCTCACCATTCCATTCTCCATTGTCTTTTTCAATACCGGAATGTGACAAAACAACAACAACATCTGCTTTGTCATCTTTTTTGAGTTTTTTTGCCATTTTTTTTGCTGTCCTGTACGGATTATTGACACTTACCGGTGTCAGATATGGTTGAACTTCCGTAGCATCTTCACCATAAATCCCAAGGAAAGCAATTTTTACCCCTTTTTCTTCATGAATTATATAACGTTTAATAATCCCTTCATTAAAAAGAGCCTTGAGTTCATTGTCCCTGTCATCGTTGTCATCAAATTCAATATTGGTAAGCAACAATTGCGGAATGGGTGCTTTTTCTCTTGCCTTGTTAATGATTTTGGCAAGCGTCTCAGGGCCATAATCAAATTCATGATTCCCTATGGAAACATAATCATAACCCATATCTTCCATTAAGCCTAACTGAAAACCCGTTGATTTTTCAAGCGGATGAAAAAGCGAGCCCATCAGAAAATCCCCGGCATCAACTGCCAGCACAATATCTTCAGGATGCTGGGACTTTTCATTTTCGATCAAAGCAGCAATCCTTGCAAAACCACCCATGGTACTATCGTCGCCGGTTGAAAGTGGGGAATATTCAATTTCGGGCGAGTACCCATTTAGT
>JBNJGX010000292.1:0-3412 GCA_051748025.1 Bacteroidota bacterium | reverse complement strand
CCGGGTTTAATTTTATTTTCATCCAGGCATAAGCTAAGGTCATAATACACTTTTCCAAAATAGGGCGATTTAATGTCAGTAATATTATTATCAGAACCCTTAGATTTAGTGCCTGTTGCTGCTGATTGTGTTTCCTTACTTTTATGTTTCAGGTTTTCCAGTTCTTTGAGAAACCGTTTTTTGGCTATGCCTTTCTTATAATCACGGTATTGCCGGTCGTGCATGGCAAGCTCAAAGAGTTCTTCGTCATTTTCGCCTGTATCCCAGTCATTTTCTTCCATTTCTTTTCTGTATGTATCCAGAACATCAGGAAAATTATCCTGAGGCACACCTGTATAAAATTCTTTACCTTGTTCTTCAGCCAGTTTTTTTATCTCAGGGGCCAAAGGACCGGGAAGTTTCCCGGCTTTACCAAGTAACATATCCCATGTATTGTTATCAATGGTCTGAAACCGTTCTTTACCCTGGTACAAACTCATTATATTCAGCAGCGCCACATTTTTCACATATTGGCTGAAGGGCGTTACCAGTGGGGGATATCCCATTTTCGGCCACACATAATTTACCTCATCAAACAGTTTAACAAGCAAATCATCAAGGCTGAGGGGCGATTTTCCCTGTGCTTCCAATTGCGAATTGATCCCGGCATGAACACCTTCAAGATCTGCCATCATACTGCCCATCATCCCACCGGGTAATCCGGGGGCGATCATCAATGATGACATATACCGGTTTTTAGGATTTATCCAATAGCCCAGAAAATCATCAATGAATTCCTGTGACAATGCCCTGGCTTCCATATAAGCTTTCATGTTAATATCTTTAACCAAAAAGCCTGCATCTTTAAGCATGTTTTGTATGGTAATTATATCAGGATGAACCATGCCCCAGGAAAGTGGTTCCATGGCTACATCAAGATAATCAACCCCTGCTTTGGCAACCTCGAGCATCGAAGCCACTGCAAATCCGGGCCCTGAATGGCCATGGTACTGAACGATCAAATCCGGATACTTATCTTTGATGGCTTTTACCAGGTTGCCAAGAAATACCGGACGTCCGATCCCTGCCATATCTTTAAGGCAGATTTCATCCGTACCATATTCCACAGCGTGATCAACAACATCCATATAATATTCTACCGTGTGTATTTTTGAATGTGTGATGCTAAGCGTAGCCTGAGATTTCATTCCCGCTTCTTTGGCATATTTGATGGAAAGTTCAAGGTTTCTGTGGTCATTAAGTCCGCAAAACGAACGGGCAATATCAACCCCCTGTGCTTTTTTTACTTTATACATTAATCTGCGAACATCTTTGGGTACGGGATACATTCGAATCCCGTTAAGCGCTCTTTCCAGCATATGGGTTTCGATACCGGCTTCATTAAATGGTTTTACCCATTCTTTTACAGCATTGTTCGGGTTTTCTCCAAACAATAAATTCACCTGCTCAAATGCGCCACCGTTTGTTTCAATCCTGTCAAAACAACCCACATCAATAATTGCCGGGGCTATACGTTTTAGTTGATCAACCCGCGGGACATATTTGCCTGACGATTGCCACATGTCTCTGTAAATCAGGCTGAATTTTATTTCCTTCTTCATGTGCTTATTTTTTATTTATAATGGTCATTACTTGTCCCGGTGATACAGGATGTAACCGCATATTGCCTGACCAATATTATTTTACTTGCATTGATGTTAATAACCTTATTCGTGTGTATCAAAAACCTGGTCATAAAGGCATCATATTAGTTTTTCTTCATCAATGTTGATGGAGAAAAATAATTTTCCAAGATAAAAATAAAAAATGATTATTAAAAAAAAACATATTTCACTGTATTTTGTTAAATCCGGGAAAAGATTATTTCAAAAAAACCTAAATATCAAGGACTTAGTGATAACTTTATGTTTTGCCATAAAAGACTACAGGCCACCTGTGATCACAGGTAGCCTGAATTAACTATTGTATGAAGTGTAATTATTCCGTAATTATAAGTTTATCCAGATAAAGCCTTTCCATTTCTTCATTAAAGACTTTAATCATATATGATCCGGCTGGTAATTCAGGTGTTTTATAAACATCCTCTGTTGTTAGTACTGAGGATATTTCCTGTCCTGTAATGGTGAAAATCTTGATGATGGATGAATTTGTGGTTAATCCGGATAAATCTACAAATGCATGTGTTTGAGCAGGGTTGGGATAGATTTCTACGGGATAAAGGTTTTCATCACCAATGGCATCTGATGCATCGACTGTTATGGTATCAATATATTCACAGCCATTGTTATCCCCAACTATAACAACATAGTCGCCTGCACAGAGGTCTTCTTGTTCCTGCCCGAATTCATCATGAGGATCATCCCAGTAATATGTGTAAGGAGGAATACCTCCTGTAGCGTAAACAGAAATAGAACCATCACAATTTTCATTTACATCCGGTTCTACGTTAATATCAAGGTCTATTTCAGATACAGCAATTATGACATGATCTTCAAATATATTGCCGCATCCATCACTGATTTCTACCCAATAATCGTTTTCTCCCTGTGATGGGGTAACAGTAGTTGATGAACCATTATCACCATTCCACCAGGTAAAGGTGGCATTATCTGTACTTGCTTCAGCGTTCAGGGTTATTTCACCTGGATCCTCACAGTAAGAAGTGGATGAATTAATAATTCCGGGTGAATGATCAATGTTTGTTTCATTTGGCACCGTTACTTCGGTGGTGAGGTAACAGCCGATACTGTCAACTATTTTTACATAGTAGTCTTTCGGACACAAATTCTGGATCAGTGGGTCCATTGTGGTTGTAAGGCTGTCCTCGAAATAGAAATAGTCGGCATTACCATATATATAGGTAAATGGCTGGAAATCATTAATCACATCAATTTCCATACTTCCGTCACATGCATTATAACAAGAAACCTGTTCAACATCAATGTTTTCAAGTTGCATACTGGATACCCGGATGGTTGCCGAATCGTAAACTTCATTGCCACATTGATCCGAAATGGTAACATTATAGGTTTCAATACCGGGTGACGGCTCAATGGTAATTGTGTTGGTTTCTTCACCCGTACACCATTCATAATAAGCCGGATCAATATTGACTTCTCCCACCAGGTCAAGGGTTTCCGGTGGTTCCTCACCGCAGTAGTTTGTTTGTACATCCTGGATACCGCCTTTAATGCTTTCGGCGTCATAAATATTTATGGTATCAAGTACTGAATTTCCTCCGGTGTTACCACAGGGACATTCTGTCCAGAATTCCAGGATCATGGTTTCAGTGCCTTCTTCTATGCCATCGTTGAATGCTTCGTAATAAATGGTATCAGAATATTCGTAGGGAGCCATATAGGCAGAGTCAACAATCTCACTGATATCCACACCTTCGTCGGCAGTGCTGCCG
>JBNJGX010000291.1:0-3430 GCA_051748025.1 Bacteroidota bacterium | reverse complement strand
TGATGTTTCTTTTGAAAAACCACCAGGATGATCACGGTAAACAGACCATGGCTGGTTGAAATAATAAAATTTTGATTTTTTTATGTATTCAAGTTGAATTTTCCAGCTTAATGAATACGGCAAGGTTTGTAAATCCCAGAAATTCCTGGGTATGTTCTTTTTTCTGTACACTACACTGGAAGTGGGAAGAATGGTCCGGTTGATAAGGTCTTGTGGCAGTATTTCTTGTTTATAATGATTGAATTGAGAATACAGGTTGAATGTAAACTGAGTTCGATTCAGGTTTTTATCCTCTGTCGCATTTTCCTGTTGAATGATGGCATCATGGAAACAAGCTGAGTATTGCGGGTTATTTTCTAAAAATCCAATTTGCACTTTTAATTTATCCTTGTATTTCCAGTAGTCATCCCCGTCAAGCCAGCAGAAAAAGGGAGATTCAAGAAGAGATGCACATTCATAAGCGCTTTGAATGATGCCTTTATTTTTGTCATGCTGTATTAGATGGAACGGGTATTTTTTTTTGAGTTGTTCTAATATCCCGGATGTGTTGTCTGTTGACGCATCATCAATAACAATAACCCGCATGTTATCAATTATGGTTTGCTCATACACGGATTCAATGCATTGTTCAATGAAATTTTCATGATTGAACGTAATGATACCTATATCAACAATGGCTTTCCTATTCATGCTTTGGTTGTTTAGTCGTTAGTATGTTTTCCTCAAATAAACCTGATTGGGCAATTTTTCCTGCAAAAGATTCAATTGTTCCATGTTCAAACTCATTAATAAGAATGTTTAACGGCATGTGATAATGTAAATAACGTATTACCTGATCCCATTGATAATTATTTTTCACATAAATACGTGTCTGTTGTAAAAAAACGTGATATTTATCAAGCTTTTTGACAAACTCCTCCTCTTTATTTTTGCTTTGATTAATATGTGATTGTATCTTATCAAAAAGTATTTTTTCAAGCATATCCGTTTGAGTAGTATTGTTAATTATTTGTTCAGGCAATACTGTCTTTACTGGGGCATGACATAATGCGCTACGTGCAGCTTTAGTACGTTTTTGATTATATAGTCTGGATTTTATTTTTTGCATAACACTACAATGAATTAATAATGTAATCAAAGTTACGGTATTTTGTTTACAAATTGGTTTTAGCAGGGTGAATTTTTATGCTGGGAGTTTATTTAACGCTTTGAAGCTATTGAGTTGACAATGTATTATGGTCAGAAAACTGGTGTTCTTTGTTTAGCATTATACTTGTGTTTTTTATCAGGCAACGGATTGTTTTAAACATGGCTGATGTAGTATTACTTTGGTAATATCCTAAAATGATAACATTCCGTTATACAGAGGATTTTTCAAAAGGATTTCAATCTCTCTGTTAGTATGCTGATTTTTGATGAGAACTCAGATATGCATAAGCTCCGAATTCACCATCATGGCTGATGGAAATGTCAGGAGGATAACCATTACTTAATAACAAACGGGGAATACCTTGTTCGTTTTTTGTAATGCTTACTTTTTCTGACGGATTAAGACATAAATCTGATGAAACATTTTGTATCAGAGCATTTCTTATTTCTTGTGAAATCTCTTGCTGTGAAGCTTTTGCCGGATATTTGATTATTTGGTAATGAACCTGTTTAATATGCTTTTGATTTAAAACAGCCATTGTATGAATATACTCATTGTTAACATGTGTTAGCGCTGATAGCTTCAACTTTTGTGGTGTATATTCGATTGACGAATTGATGATGGTATCAGAAAATTGATTGCAACTTGTCAGTTGAAAATGCTTTGGATTGAACGGGACTAATGTTAGGTATTTCTGAATTAGTTTATAAGCGCTTTCCTTAATTGACCATAAAAAAGCAATACTGTTTGTTTCAATATTATTGCACTGTTCTTGTTCTGAAAGGAAACTGAATTTCATCACGTAACCCGGCCGGTTGAAACTTTTCAGGTTATGTTTTTCGTGCAAGGCAACAATATCATTTCCTACCAACATTAATGCATTTTTTCTTTTAGCAGATCAAGTATATCCCTGACCGAGTTCATCTGGTCCAGTTCTTCATCCGTAATTTCCACACCAAAATCATCTTCAATATCCAGTACAATATCTACCATCCGTGCCGAGTTGATTTTCAGGTCGTTCACTACATGGAAATCATCGTTGTAACCTTCCCATACCTCATCATTAAAGGTATATTTTTTTAAGATGTCAATGATTCTTTGTTTTGTTGTCTCCATATTGATCTTGTGTTTATATTACCCTCAAAAGTAAAAAAAAATTACGTAAAAAACGGCCTTTAAAAAAAATTATAACTATTCAAGCGCATGTGGAATGATAGCATGATTGAATGAATACACGATGATGAGGAGATGAAACGACCTCCTGCCTACCCTTTCACCAGACGTGATTGAAAGGTAGGCAACAGGCTGGTCTCCGCATCTGCGGTGAGTATTTTCCAAAATATAACCGGGTTTGCTCAATGGATGCAACATACCATGTTAGCATCAATCATGAAATTTGCTGCGAAAATCCTTATTGACGGTATCAATGTATTCTTTTTCCGGCATATATGGTTTTGAAATTGAATACAGAATGTCTTCAGAGATTGTCCCTGTGGTTGCAAAACAACTGCCGGCAGCATGACAAAGAGCATTCAATTGTTTGTTGACTTCATTATAAGGCAAATATTTCATTTCAAGGGATTGAGGCTTCATGAGGCAGTTCTGTGTTTTGATCCCTGACAGATAATTGAGGCTCTTGAAATGGGAAACTACCGGTTCAAAATTATGCATACCGGGAAGGGCACAAGTGGTAATCATTACCGCTTCTTTTATTTTGACATCATCCAGGGGGTGTTTTCCGTACATGTTGCCTCTTTTTATAAAATATGGTTCAAAACAGCAAAAGAACCTTTCAGTGAAATTTCTAAACAAATGATTTGCATTGCCTACCCACACCGGACAAGCAAAAATAACCATATATGATTCATTAATGTGTTTAATGTAGCGTGAAAAATCATCATCATTCACACATTGTCCCGGATGTTTAAACCAGCAATCCAAACACCCCTGGCATGCATTGAAATTCCATTGTGCAAGGTGGAATACCTTTGTTTCTGCTGCAGGATATTTACTTTTAAATCCTTTCATAAAAGCATTTGTCAGGAACATGGTTCTTCCTTCAGGGTTGTAACTGGTGTTAATAACGGAAATTTTATGCATCAGTTTTTCATTGAGGTTAATAATACACCGGTTTTGACATCCACGCAACCAAAAATTGCTTTTGCAAGGTAATGAATTTTAGCGTGGGCAATAAGTTGATGCAGGATTTTGTTTGATAGAATCATTTTTTTGATATCCGGTTTTATTTTTAACATAGTTGTTTTTTTTCAATAACACTAA
>JBNJGX010000290.1:0-3432 GCA_051748025.1 Bacteroidota bacterium | reverse complement strand
TTTTGACCCGGAAGGTTTTGTTATCCTTTCGGGCGAAGCGGATGTGTTTCCACTTATCGCTTATAGTTTTGATAATCCTTATCCACATGATATTGTTCCTCACAATTTTAATGCGTGGATGCAGAATGTTGAGACACAAATCAGAAAAACAAGACAAGAAAATCTGAAAGCAGATGAGAAAATTCACAATGCATGGAAAAACATTAATAAACAGGAATACTGGGAAACACATAAAACAAAGGCTGTATCACCCCTGCTCCACACCGAATGGGACCAGGGGAAATACTACAATGCTTCATGCCCTGAAGATTCTGAGGGCACGGATGGCCATGTTGTCACCGGATGTGTAGCCACGGCATTAGGCCAACTCATGAATTATTTCAGGCACCCTGTCCAGGGAGAGGGTTACTACAGTTATACAGACTCTACGTATGGTTTCCTTGAAATGGATTTTTCAGAACAAACTTACAATTGGGATGCCATGGGGACCAGTCTCAATGCATATAATCCGGATGTGGCAGACCTGCTTTACCATATCGGGATTTCTGTTGACATGAATTACGGCCCGGATGCTTCAGGGATGCACAACCATAAAGGGGCTTATACATTGCGAACTTATTTTGGCTATAATGACAGCACAAGTTACCTTTTCCGTGACAGCCTGGATGAAAGTTTTGACTGGACGGGTATGCTGATTGACCATCTTGACCAACATATCCCGGTGTATTATGCTGGTTGGGGAGATACGGTTTTTCAATCCGGACATGCATTTATAGCTGATGGGTACCAGGACAGCACATATTTTCATTTCAACTGGGGCTGGGGTGGTTCTGCTGACGGTTATTTTAACCTGAACTCACTTACCCCCTCAGGGGCTGATTTTACCCTGTTACATGAAGCCATCGCCAATGCTACCCCGGATATTGCTGTACCTAACCACTGCGAAGGACAAAAACTGCTTACCAATAAACAGGGATGCCTCAATGATGGTAGTGGCCCACGACATAATTATGCCAACAATAAAAACTGTGAATGGCTGATTCAACCGGATGATTCAGTTTCATCCCTGACATTTGAATTGCTTGAATTTGATACTCAGCCTGAAGATGAGCTTATTATCTATGACGGACCGGACGATACAGCGCCGGTACTGGCAAGTCTTTCAGGCCAGGAAGAAACCCAAAGTTTTGAAAGCAATACAGACAAGGTGCTGGTAAAATTCATCAGCGATGATACGGGTACAGATAAAGGATGGTTGCTAAGTTATGATTCGGAACAACCGGAGTACTGTATTCTGCAAACAACAATGACCGACAGCACTGATTATATAAGCGACGGAAGCAATGATTATCTGTACAACAATAATACATTTTGTAACTGGGACATCCAACCCGAAGGGGCTGATTATATTTCCATTCAGTTTCTGGAATTTGATGTTGCAGACGGGGATTATGTCAGGGTCTCAGATGGCAATACAAATGATATCATTGCAGACTTCAGCGGAAGCAACGTTCCGGAGCCCATGGACATTCAATCTGACAAAGTGACGGTAACATTCAGGAGCAATAATAACAGGGCACAGGGCTGGCAACTAAAATATGCCATGAACACATCGCTTATGAAAGATGAACATGGTTTAAAACGGGCTCAACTGTATCCAAATCCGGCAAGTTCAACATGTTATTTTGAGTATAAAAACCGGGATGATAAACAATTACAGATCAACATTTCAGATGCCAGCGGAAAAATTGCTTATACCGGGAATTTTTCAACTTCTCCGGGCTTCAACCGCATAAAATTGCCTGTCAGCAAGCTTGCATCAGGGTTATATTTTGTTGGAATAACCACCGACAGCAGTCACCAGGTTAAAAAATTGCTTGTAAAGTAAAATGCTATATTGACACAATAACCATTACAAAAGCTGAGATGTACACCACCTGATGGCATATATAAGCACTTTTTGTGTTGGGATAAATGAGTTGTGGGCATGCTGAAAATAACTACACAAACCGAATAAATTTTGAAAATCAAAATAATGTTTCTATCTTTGGAAACCTTATGCTGTTTTAATCGTTTAACAAATACATGGAGAATGATAAACCAATAGAAGTGATTTTTCTCAAGCCTGCTGAAGAATTCATTGGTAAGCTTGATAAAAAAGCCCGAAATAAGCTGTTTAAAGCCATGAGAAAAACGCAGGAAAGAATACACGGACATTGGTTTAAGAAGTTGAAAGGAACCAATGGTATTTATGAATTCCGGGTTAATGAAGGCAGTAAGTTTTACCGGCTTTTTGCTTTCTGGGACAAAGAAGGGAAAACGGAAACGCTGATTGTCGGGACGCATGGAATTGCAAAGAAAACAAACAGAACCCCGGCAAACGAAATTCAAAAATCCGAACGATTAAAACAGGAATATTTTGATAACAAATAAAAGAAAGAATTATGGCAGCTAAAAAATACAAAACACTCAAACAGCTCGAAGACAAGTACATTGGTGAAAAAGGCACACCGGAACGAGACGAGTATGAGTTTGAACTGACAATGGAAATGCTGGGCGAGAAGATTAAAGAAATCCGAAAACGCCGGAATCTTAGTCAGGAAGAATTGGGAGAACTCATCGGTGTGCAAAAAGCCCAGGTTTCCAAACTGGAAAACGGAAAAAGCAGTGCTACTTTAGCAACCATAAACAAAATATTCCGGGCAATGCGGGCAAAAGCAAAGCTGCATATTGAATTTGAAGATGAATCTGGTTTGGTGGTTTGACAAAGACAACCAGCCCATAACAGCAATTATTTATCAGCTGCGCGAGTTTAACGCGCCAGAGAAGCGAAGCCGCTACATATTTGCCAACCGTTCTGATTAATTTAAATTCATTCGCGGTGTATCCACAGGTCTTCCCTGCCGGTAGCCTGCCTCAACTGGTCAAGCTGCTGATAAGCTGCTTCTACACTCCCGTAAGATTGGATGGCAACCCTTTTATTCCCATTGTTCGCATGCAATATCCGGCAGGTGTAGCCCTGACTTTCATATTGCGATGCGGCTTCCCCGGCATTTTGTTCCGACCTGTAGCTGCCTCCGATGATATAATACGGGCCGGTTAAATCAGCATCTGCACTTGTTGATGCCGGTTTGGTTTCTTTTGCTTCGTCAGATGCCTCGCCAGCGGTGGTTTTGGTTTCAGGTGTTGTTTCCTCAGTTTTGGTTTCTCCGGGTTCTTCAACATCAGTCTCAGACGCCTGAGTCTCGTCCGGTTCAGAGTGTAAGGCCTGGCGTTCCAAATCAAAATCTGCAGCATTCAGTGCTATGACACGCTTATCCATCCCCATGGGAATTTCGATGCCGGCTTTGCCGAACACATTTTCATATGCTTTCTCCTGAAAGAAAAAAGGTGCGTATATCAATGCTGCAATAATTGGCAAGCCTACTGCCA
>JBNJGX010000289.1:0-3432 GCA_051748025.1 Bacteroidota bacterium | reverse complement strand
CGTTGGCAAATCCGTAAATAGAGGAACCGTATGCGGGAAATCCGCTCGTACGGGTCTGTGGGGGAGCGGTAAGGTAACGAGCCGCTCTACCCGGACTCTTTACTGTATTGACAGACACTAATTAGAATTTTACACGAAAGAATGGATTTGAAAAACAGACTTAAGAAATAAAAACTGGCTACAATCGAGTAGGCTATCCCGCCAGTGAAGACTAAAGGGCAAAATAGCTCACCTTTACCTCCCGTAATGCAATCCAGACATGGCCACCCGGTGTCACGCCAAGCCAAATATGTTCAGTACATGTGTTTCATAACATAATTATCATTTGTCCTTCTGTTTATTTACTGATACACTTATTTTCATATTAATAATATCACCAAAATGCTACATGACATAAATTTAATGTAAGTTTCAGGCTATCAAACAAAAATGCCTTCAGGTTAAGTTGTGAATTGGTTAACAATTTACTGTTCGCTTGGTAATTACAACAAAATGTTATATCCTTGTGGTGAATCTGGAATCTAAATTTTTAACCTAACTTAAAATTTAATAATTATGGCAAACTATCAGCAAATGGTAGATGATTTCATGGCAAAGGTTGTTGCCAAAAATCCATCAGAAAAAGAATTTCATCAGGCAGTTCATGAAGTAGTGGAAACCCTGCTACCTTTTGTGGAAGAAAATCCAAAGTACAAAGAAGCAAAAATCCTTGAACGTATTACCGAACCGGAACGTATTATTATTTTCCGCATACCGTGGATGAACGACAAAGGTGAGACATTTGTAAACCGTGGCTTCCGTATCGAAATGAATTCAGCCATCGGACCATATAAAGGTGGTCTGAGGTTTCACCCAACTGTGAACCTTGGTATTTTAAAATTCCTTGCTTTCGAACAGGTTTTTAAAAATTCGCTGACAACACTCCCGTTAGGCGGTGGTAAAGGCGGGTCAGACTTTGATCCAAAAGGAAAATCCGATGCCGAAGTGATGCGGTTTACGCAAAGTTTTATGAACGAACTTTTCCGTCACGTAGGACCAAACACAGATATCCCCGCTGGTGACATTGGTGTTGGCGGACGTGAAATTGGTTATTTGTTCGGACAATACAAACGCCTGAGAAATGAATTTACCGGCGTATTTACAGGCAAAGGCCGTGAATGGGGTGGTTCACTCATCCGTCCGGAAGCAACAGGATACGGAGCTGTTTATTTTGCCGAAGAAATGCTGAAAACCAAAGGGGAAAATTTTGAAGGCAAAAATGTAGTCGTTTCAGGCTCAGGAAATGTGGCACAATTTGCAACACAAAAAGTCACTGAACTGGGAGGCAAAGTTTTAACACTTAGTGACTCTTCAGGTACTATTTATGATCCCGACGGCATTGACAAAGAAAAACTGGAATATGTCATGCACCTGAAAAATGTAAAACGCGGACGTATTAAAGAATATGCAAAGAAATTCGGTGTTGAATATTTCGAAGGAGAAAGGCCCTGGAAAATTAAAGCCGATGTTGCATTGCCGTGTGCCACTGAAAATGAAATTGACGGAGATGCTGCCGAAACACTGGTTAAAAACGGTGTTATTGCTGTTTCCGAAGGTGCTAATATGCCAAGTACTTCCGAAGCTATGAAAGTATGGCTCGAAAACAAAATCCTGTACGGACCCGGTAAAGCTGCTAATGCAGGGGGTGTTGCCGTTTCAGGCCTCGAAATGACACAAAATTCCATGCGCCTTAGCTGGAGCAGGGATGAAGTGGACAGCAAACTCCATGAAATTATGATCAATATCCACGATACATGTGTAAAACATGGCAAAGATGGTGACTTCATCAACTACGTTAAAGGTTCCAATATCGGAGGTTTTGTAAAAGTTGCTGATGCTATGATCGCACAAGGTCTCGTATAAGTTTTCTTCAAAAGGGTCTGAGGTTTTCAGACCCTTTCTTTTTCTTTTTTTATCTTTACCCGCTTTAATTAATTTTAAATTTGATATCATGCGCATTCAACGTATTGAAACACCTAAGCAAAAAGTGCTTGTTGAAGAAGTTGATTTAACAAAAATCGACCCTGTCATTCAGGAGTTTAAAGGAAAATCGGGAATCCTTATCCCGTTACTCCAAAAAATCCAGAACCTGTATGGATATATCCCCAAACAATCTTTTAAGTATGTTGCCGACAGAACCAATCTGAGGCTTGCTGATATGTTCGGTGTAGCCACGTTTTACACGCAATTCCGATTGAACCCTGTTGGAAAATACATCATTAAAGTATGCCATGGAACAGCATGTCATGTCCAGGGTGCTAAAACAATTACCGAAGCCATCGAAGACAGCCTTCAAATCAAAGACGGAGAAACAACCGATGACAAACTATTTACACTTGAATCAGTGGCTTGCCTCGGGTGTTGTTCTCTTGCACCTGTTATGATGATCAATGATGACACTCATGGTAAACTGACAGGTAAGTCTGCAACAAAGATTATACGAAATCTTAAATTACAGAATAATAATTAATATCTCAATGAATTAAAATTGCATATCATGGGCAAAACTAAAGTCATAGTAGGTTTGGGATCTTGTGGAATTGCTGCCGGAGCCAATAAAACCTATCAAAAAATTGAAAGCCTGAAAAAATCTCAAAACCTGGATTTTGAGCTAAAACAAACATCCTGTATCGGCATGTGTTATAACGAGCCGCTTGTCGAGATAATCGATGATGATGGACATTACCTTTACGGAAATATCAACGAAGACAGGGCGCTTGAAATTCTTGAAAAACATGTCAGAGACAAGGAACCGCTGAAAGATTATGTTGTACACAGCGATTTGTTTGAATCTGTTGATGATGATTTTTTCGATGATCAGGTAAAAATTGCTTTGAGAAATTGTGGCTATATTGATCCTGAATCTATTGAAGAAGCTGAAAACAAAGGCGCTTACGAGGCAATGAATAAAATTGCTTCCGAAAACCTGGATCAGGACAAAATCATAAAAACTGTTCTTGATTCTGGTCTGCGGGGAAGAGGTGGCGGTGGATTTCCCACCGGAAAAAAATGGATGTTTGCAAAAGGAGCGCCGGGAAATGAAAAATACATTATCTGCAACGCCGACGAAGGCGACCCGGGTGCATTTATGGACAGATCCCTGCTCGAAGGTGACCCGCATGCAGTACTCGAAGGCATGATCATTGGCGGCTTTGCTGTTAATGCCAATCAGGGGGTTATTTATTGCAGGGCGGAATATCCACTTGCCATAAAACGCCTTAACATTGCAATACAACAAGCAAGAGAAAAAGGTTACCTCGGGAAAGATGCATGCGGGATCAAAGGCTTTAATTTTGATATATATGTTAAAGAGGGTGCTGGTGCATTTGTTTGTGGTGAAGAAACAGCCCTGATGGCATCTATTGAAGGAGAAAGGGGCATGCCCAGGAAACG
>JBNJGX010000288.1:0-3490 GCA_051748025.1 Bacteroidota bacterium | reverse complement strand
ACATTTGCACCCTGCTGAAACTGTGATACAAAGGAATAAACCGGCAGATGAACTTATAAATGCCTTGAAAAAACAAAAAGGCGCCCCGGCACAAAAAAGGATTCTGGAATATTTCATTCAACATAAAACATTGCGGGAATCGGAAGCACCTGAAAATCCCGGTGTAAGCAAAGCATCTTTGAAAAAAGCCCGTGATGCCGGCTGGATTATCAACAAGCAAAAAAAACTGCCCAGGGAAGAACAAAAATTTGATTTTTCCGTCTTGCCGGAGATGAACCAATGGCAGAAAGAAGCTTACAGACAAATTAAAGTTGGGATTGACGAAGGTAAGGTTTGTCTTTTGCATGGTATCACATCTTCAGGGAAAACTTTGATTTATTTGCACCTGATACGGGAATGTGTCGAACAGGGAAAACAAGTGCTTTACCTGCTCCCTGAAATTGCCCTTACAACCCAAATTATTGAACGCCTGCGCGAAAGCACCGGTTCGGATATTGAAGTGTTTCACAGCAAATTCTCAGGAAAATCGAAATTGCAATTGTGGGAGAATATCCAATCAGGACACACCAAGATGGTAGTGGGAGCGCGATCGTCTGTTTTTATGCCTTTCAAAGACCCGGGACTCATCATTGTGGATGAAGAACATGACAGCAGCTTTAAGCAATTTGAACCTGCCCCGCGCTATAATGCCCGTGATGTGGCTGTGATGATGGCCCACAAATATAACATCCCTCTGGTAATGGGAAGTGCCACCCCCAGCGGTGAATCCTATTACAACGCCATGAAAGGTAAATATCAAATGGTTGAGTTAAAACAGCGGTATCGCAATATGCCACTGCCACATATCAACATCCTGGATGTGGCTCATGCACGCAAACGCAAAGTGATGCAAGGGGATTTTCACCCTGATACACTTAAAGCAATCGGTGGTGTGCTGAAACGCAGGGGACAGGTAATTGTTTTGAGAAACCGGAAAGGTTATGCCCCCGTGCTCACTTGTAAAGAATGCGGGTGGAAAGCATCCTGTCCCAATTGTTCAGTGCATCTCACTTATCATAAAACAGGCAAATTAAAATGTCATCATTGCCATCATTCCCAAAAAGTGCCACAGGCCTGTCCGCAATGTGGCAACCCTGATCTTAGTTATTTTGGCTATGGCACACAAAAAGTGGAAGAGGATCTCCAGGCCACTTTTCCTGAAGCCATTATTTCCCGTTTTGACCAGGACAGCTTAAAAACAGGGAAATCTTACCGGAAAATCATCAATGAATTTGAAAACGGAAAAACAGACATCCTTGTGGGTACACAAATCCTCACAAAAGGACTTGATTTCCTCAATGTCAGGCTAATTGCCGTTTTGCATGCCGACCAAATGTTGAATTATCCCGATTTCAGGTCATTTGAGCGGGGATTTCAAATGCTTGAACAGGTTAGTGGTCGCACCGGCAGGCATCATAAAGAATCTGCTGTACTGATACAGACCTCCTTTCCTGATCACCCCATTCTCAATACCTTAATAAAGCACGATTATCACGAAATGATGAAAAAAGAATTGCAGGAACGCCGGAATTTGCATTATCCGCCTTTTGTACAGCTTGTATATATTTTCCTGAAATCGTCAAGTGAATATTTAGTGGAAAAACGTGCACAACTTTTGTTCAGGGAAATTCAGTATGAATTGGGAAAACTCGTGAATGAACCGGCCATCCCTGTTGTGGAGAAAGAATCCGGGCAATATAAACGCTTTATCCAGGTACGTTTTCCAAAAAATAAAGACCTGAAAAAGCGTAAACTGGCTTTACATAAAATTGTGCAGGGCTTTGAAAAATCCACAGCAGGAAAAAAAATAAGAATTATCGTGGATAGTGACCCCATGTAGCTATTTAAGGGGACTTCTATTACTCTATCTTGCAGAGTGTTAAATTTCTTTTACAGCACAAGAATTAAATGATAACCTATTTTGTTGTATAAGGAAGTTAAAATATCCTGGCTATATTACTATGATTTATTTACAAACACTTCTATTGCTCTGTTATATACACCATGTATCCAGGCAATAGCCATTCCGTAGTTTGTAACCGGCACCCCAGCTTTTATGGCAGGTTGAATTCTGTTTATCAGTTGCCGTCGTGTAATGAAACAACCCCCACATTGAATTACCAGGGCATAATCAGTTATTTTATCAGGTATCTTATCCAGGCCTGCTACAACTTTAAAATCCAGGTTTTTACCCGTAAATTCAGAAAGCCACTTCGGGATTTTTACCCTTCCGATGTCATCGCAGGTAACCTGGTGTGTACAGGATTCAAGCAGCAAAATCTTGTCGCCATCTTTTAGCTCTGATATTTTTGGTGTGCCTTCCAGGTAGGCTGGAAAATTACCTTTATACCTTGCCAGTACTATTGAGAACCCGGTAAGGGGAATATCTTTGGGTATCATGGCATCAGCTTTCTTAAATACCTGGCTGTCAGTTATAGCCAGCTTCGGTTTAATCCCGGTGGTTTTAAGAAAAACTTCCACTTCCCGCTCTTTAAGTACAATAGCTACGGCATTGTTATCTATAATATCACGTATGGCCTGAACCTGTGGTAAAATCATCCGGCCTGCAGGAGCTTCTAAATCAATCGGGGTAATTAACAACACAATGTCATCCTGACTAATAATATCTCCGATAAATGAGGGACGACTCATTGATGATTCAGGAATGGTTTTGTGTATCTCCTGTAACAATTTATTTCGTGATTTACCAGGGTTCAAACAATTATAATCAAAAACTGTGGCATTAAGTTTTTCTTTAATTGTATCTCTGAAATGTTTTGAGGCTTTTTCTTTGTCTGCTTTATTATGAACCAGTATATAAGGAATATTCAGGTTGTTAAATTCAGCAATGATTTTTTCTTCGGGTTTCCCGAATTCATTGCCACATAACACAAGTATGGCAAGATCAATAAGCTTTAGTGATTCATAACTTTTGCGGATACGTTGACTGCCAAGCTTGCCGATATCATCAATTCCGGCTGTGTCAATTAAAATTACAGGACCGAATCCGACGATTTCCATGGATTTTTTTACCAGATCGGTGGTTGTACCTGCAACATCACTCACAATAGATATTTCCTGACCGGCCAGACTGTTAATGAGAGAACTTTTACCATAATTCCGGCGGCCGTATATGCCAATATGCACTTTATTTTCTCGTCCCTGTGCCATGTTTTAATAAAATATCAAAGTGTAAACATACCTATTTTTTGGCACAATGTTTAGTAAAAGCGCCCTGAAAAGCAAAAATTTATGAAAAATCAGGTATTCCGGTTGTTGGTGTCACTTTTGGGAATATCCTAACCTGGATAAACCAGAAAAGTTCAAAACTCAAAACCCAAAGATCCAAATAAATTACAAATAACAAACATCAAAACTTGTCCAGCGTAATACAGTCCCGTCTTTGTTTCACTGCGCCGGATAAGCAAGAACCAAACAGGAATAAAATTAT
>JBNJGX010000287.1:0-3491 GCA_051748025.1 Bacteroidota bacterium | reverse complement strand
GGTAGCCGTAAGTTCAACGGTATAAGTGCCTGCAGATGTATATTCATGTGCAGGGTTTTCATCAGTGGAAGTGCCGCCATCGCCAAAATCCCAGCTCCAGCTAGTGGGCGAGTTTGTTGAAAGGTCTGTGAAATTTACGGTTTCACCTTCGGTTATGGTTGTCTGATCGGCTTCAAAGTCAGCAACAGGGGGGTCGGGAGATTCGACAGTGTGATCTTCTGAATAGGTAGCCAGGTTAAACCCGGTTACCGTCAATTTTACTGTCCCTGAAAAACTGTGGTCAATGGACACATTTCCGGATGCATCGGTTACAGCAGAGGCGGGTTGAGAACCGGATTGCCAAAGTGATACAATGGCACCTTCAAAAGCTGAACCATTAACGGTGATCTGTGTATCATATGTGCCGGGCGTAACTGTTGGGTCGGTAATGGTAATGTCTTGAGGTTCATCGGTACGAACCTGTACAGCAGGATCTCCGAATATTGTCCAGGTTTTATATGTGTCCCAATCGTCTGAGCCTTCAGATTCAGAAAGCATGAGTGACCCTGCGTTGAATGTAATTGAGCCAAAAGTAGTGCGGCCATAGGTTGTACTGGTACCACTGCCATAGCCTGTACTATAGTCATATCCCTGAACAAGCAGGTCGTTTGCATAGTCTTGTCCGCGCATCGGCGGCTGCCATGGTTGATTAATGGTTGCCATCCAGGTTGCTACCGAACCTCCGTCCGGGTTTTTTGCCATGGCTTCGGCAAGGCAATCGCCACCTGTATGAAATTCACCGACAATACAGGCCACAGAGAAGGCATAATAATATTTTGGTCCGTTTGTTGAAGAAGAGGCCTCGGTAGTACTGTAGCCACTGGTAGCCCAGTAATCATGCATACCATGACCGGTGTAATTTATTACACTGACACCATTATCAATATAATTTTGAACATTTGTGGCAGATGCACCGGGATCATATTCTTCATTACAAGTTGTATAGGTTGTTGGTAACAATCTTCCGTCATGAATGTTATCTATATGGGCAATGTCACCTTCACCATCGTCGCCACTACCGTCACCTTCATCACTGGCAATACCAAGAGCATTTTTGTACCAGGTATCACCGGAGACAGCATCTTTTTCATATTCTATGGTTTTATCCACTTGTGCTGTTACCCCGCCTGCGGATTGTGCAGAAAACCGGCCGACAATAATATCATGATAATCATCTGATCCTGCCACACAGCCTGCCATGGGATCCATTGGGGCATTCTGGGATGTTCCCATATCAGTTTGAATATCAGCCCAGTCACCGATAAGCAGTACATACAGCAGATTAGGGTTGTTATCATAAGCTGACTGGATATCGCTGACAACATTGCTACCTGATGTTACCTCCAGTTCATCCACATTGTAGCCTTTTTGTTGCTTCCATTCTATCCATGGTTGTATGGCTGTTGAATAATCAGATGTATAAATCACGAGTACATCGCCAAATTCACCTATTTCATTTGTCCATTTGGTTTGATTTTTATTGTAATTGACAAACATAGATTCATAAACGGGATCCATTTCCACATTTACTTTACCTTTGGTTTGGGTAAGCGGGTTGTCAGGGAGTTCGTTATTTTCTTTAACTTCTACGGTAATGCTTGTGGCTACCCTGATAGTTTGCTGAACAGCATTATATTGAAAAGGGTGAATATAAATATTCTGACCTCTGACTTTACGTAATATATACGGATCAGAAGATTCTACCAGTTTTTTAGGGTAAAGCTCGTCCACCATTGAGGCAGGGTCTGTTTGGTAAGGAATATCATCGGGATCCTGATTTCTGTAAATTACGCCCCTGGAAGGTAATAAGGGGTGATCCAGTTCAATTTCTGTGTATTGAACTGCAGTGATTTCTACATCAACATTTTTGTTATCAGGAATTTGCACTGGTATTCCAAAGTATGGCACTGATGCCCATCCTTGTTTTTTGGTACGGATGTCTCCCGGAAATTTAATGTTTGAATAATTTACCCCGTCTTTATTAACCACCTCAACATTGTATTTGTCAAGTGTGATGTTAAGGCTGAAGTCATCACCTTTTAATTGATTATAATTCAACTCGTAGCCTGATCCGGGGCCGGCAAAAGCATTCAAGCTCAACAAAGTCAGACTAAAAAATCCAAATAGAAAATAAAGTAATAGTTTACGCATAGCACATGTAAAATTTTTTGTTATTAAATCGGAATTCATTTAAAAAATAATCTATTTTTAGAATGTACGTGCAAGATAATAAAAATACACAAATGGTTGCACCATTTTTGTCAATAAAAATATCCGGGCTGAGCTTGCTGTTTTAAAAGTATGCGGCTTTATTGTCTATACGGGAAACAACCAACATCCAATTACGTAAAATTTTTGGTATAAAACCTTATAACGGTTCAGAACATAGCTTTTATTTTACCATTGTTTGAGATGTCAATATTTTCAGCGGATGGAATACGTGGTAATCCAGGCATGCGCATTATGTCTCCGGCTATTGGAATGAGAAAACCGGCTCCGGCAGCGATTTCAATTTCTCTTATGTTGACAATGAAATTTTCCGGCCGGTTTCTGAGCAGGGGGTTGTCTGATATGGATTTTTGTGTTTTAGCAATGCAAATCGGGAGTTTATCCAGGTTAAGTTTTTGTATGGTATCCAGGTTTCTCCGGGCTTTCCGGGAGTATTCCACGCCTTTTGCTCCATACACTTTGGTAGCGATGGTTTCAATTTTCTTTTCTACATCCCACTCAAAATCATACAAAGGTTCAAAACAGATAGAACACTGATTGGCTTCTTTAGTTACCATTTCAGCAAGTTCTGTGGCTCCGTCGCCGCCTTTGGCCCAGGAATCATTAACAGCGGATTTTATGTCCATTTTGTTACAATGATTCTGTACGATTTTGATCTCTTCATCACTGTCGCTGGAAAATTTGTTTATGGCTACAATAGGGTTCAATTTGAAAAGTTGCAGATTTTCAATGTGTTTATCCAGGTTGTCAAGGCCTTTTTGTACTGCTTCCGGATTGGGCTTGTTGATGTCTTTGAGTTCAACCCCGCCGTGATATTTCAATGCCCTAATGGTTGCAACCAGAACCGCCACATTTGGATTGAGGTTTCCGTATTGGGATTTTATATCGAAAAACTTTTCAGCACCTAGTTCAGAGGCGAAACCAGCTTCAGTAACCACAAAATCTGAAAGGCTCATGCCCATTTTTGTTGCCAGAATTGAATTGGTTCCCTGGGCAATATTGGCAAAGGGGCCTCCGTGTATTATGGCAGGATTGCCTTCAAGGGTTTGTACCAGGTTTGGTTTGATGGCATCTTTTAGTAAAGTAGCCATAGCGCCCTGGGCTTTAAGGTCTTTTGCATAAACAGGTTTCTTATCAAATGTAAATCCAATAAAAATATTACCAAGACGATTTTTGAGATCATCAAGATCATTGGCAAGGCATAAAATAGCCATTACTTCGGA
>JBNJGX010000286.1:0-3556 GCA_051748025.1 Bacteroidota bacterium | reverse complement strand
CCTGCACTGCGTCCGCCAAAAACATGCCTCAATCTGAATAAATCCATCACGGAACTGGATTATCACCCCAAAAGCATTGATGACGGACTGGATATTTTGCGAAAAGAGACCATCGCATAATTTTTTGATATTTATCCTTTTTTTGCTTATCTTGTGTTACTAACATGCCTTATCTGAATAATGATTTATTATTAATATACTACACAAACAGGTGAACTCGTTATTAATAATGTGTATTTTAATACAATAGAAAACTGATATATCATGAAACAGCTATTATGTATTCCACCCATTTTCCTGTCAATGGTTTTGTTTTTTTCTGCGTGCGATAAAGACGGAGAAAATCCGGACTACAAAGACATTGAACTAAGTCAAACCCAAAAAAACATGGTCGCTTCGGGCAACACATTTTCGTTTGACCTGCTGCGAACGGTACATGAAACATACGATAAAAACAAAAACCTGATGATTTCTCCCCTGAGTGTACATCTTGCCCTCGCCATGACGGCAAATGGCGCAAAAGAAAACACCCTTGATGAAATGCTTGAAGTGATGGATTTTGAAAATTATGACATGGAAGCATTCAATGCGTATTTCAAATACATCATGGATGAACTCACGGACCTTGACCCGGAAGTGGAAATGGATATCGCAAATTCTATCTGGTACAGAAATAATTTCGATGTGTTGCCGTCTTTTCTTGATGTCAACCAGCAATATTATGACGCAGAAATAGCAGCACTGGATTTTAGTTCTCCCGGGGCCGTCTCAACCATAAACGACTGGGTTGCTGACGCCACACACCAAAAAATTGATAAAATTATTGATGAGATTCCTCAGGATGCAGTGATGTACCTTATCAATGCCATTTATTTTTACGGCACATGGCAATACGAATTTGACAAATCACAAACCGAAGACAAGGACTTTTACCTGTCTGATGATGAAACCATTGAAGTGCCCATGATGCAAATGGAAGCTGATTTGAAATATTTTTCGGCAGACGGCACATCAATTGTTGAAATCCCTTATGGCCGTGGTAATTTTGTGATGGATGTTATTTTACCGGCACAAGACCAGGCACCTGAAAATGTTTTATCAACATTAACGGCAGCCACATGGTCAGAATGGACAAGCAGCCTGTATGAAAGGCCAATGATTTTATCCATGCCAAAGTTTAAATTTGAATGGGGGCAAAAAGATTTGAAAGGGGTATTGGCGTCACTTGGCATGCATGATTTGTTTGACGAGCATGCAGCAGACTTGTCAGGCATTAACGACCAAATGCAATTGTATGTCAGCAGCGTGTTGCATAAAACCTATATTGACGTCAACGAAGAAGGCACAGAAGCCGCTGCCGTAACAGCAGTCGCAGTCAATACCACATCTGCAGGGGATGACCCACAACCGTTTTATGTCAATGTAAACCATCCGTTTATTTTCCTGATACGGGAAAGCAGCACTGAAAGCATTTTGTTTTCAGGGGTTATCAACAATCCCCTGCTGGAATAAAATGACGGTTTTTTGTTGCAGTTCTTCCTTAGCGAGAGCGGCTTTCGGTGTGCCTGTCCCGTTAGGGACAGTATGTCGGTAAACCGGATGTGACCAGATCGTTCGCTTTTGGCATGGATTTTTGCAGCAAAGCACGCAAAAACTCATGCCAAAAGCTTGTGAGTACTGTGCCTTTACACCCGGACTGCGTCCCTTGTCCGGGCTTACCGACATCTTGTCCCTATCGGGACAACAAAACGCTCCCGCTTAGCGAGAGCGGCTTTCGGATGGCCACTCATCCCCCGCCTTCAGCTCGGGGGATGAGTGAACCACATTATTTATTAGCTACAGGATATTCAACATTCCACAATTGGTTGTAATGTCAAAACGAAAAACAAAGAAAAATTTGATTTCATTTCTAAATTTCCGTATATTTGCTGAAAATTAGAAACGTAATGGTTGATTTCCTTCAGTTCAAGACAAAATTATTCGGTTATGTTTGCTTTTCCGTACATCAGGCATATGCTGTTTTCCCGGAAATGGATAAAAATAACCTGACACGCTGGACACAGCGGAATTATCTTGTACAGCTACGCAATGAATGGTATGCCTTCCCTGAATATACTGAAAAGAAAGATTATGCATGGTATATCGCCAATAAAATTTATCATCCATCATACATTAGCCTGCATTCAGCCCTTGCATTTTACGGTATGATACCAGAAGAAGTTGTACACATAACCAGTGTCAGCAGCAGGAAAACCATGAACTTTGAAAACGATTTTGGGCTGTTTGTTTACAAACAACTCAAACCGGAATTGTTTTTTGGTTATGAGTTAAAACCTGCTACGGATAAAATTTCAGTGCGTTTTGCAAGCCCGGAAAAAGCCATTCTGGATGTCCTTTATCTTAACTCATATTATAATACGCCGGATGATATGAAAAATCTGAGGCTGGACCCCGGTTTTATGCTGGATGATTTTGATAAAGCCTTGTTTGAAAACTACCTGACCATTTTTGACAGCAAAACGCTTGAAAAAAGGGCTCAGATGTTGTTAAATGTTTATGACCTATGATACAGCTTGAATACATACGCAATTTTTTTCCTGCACAAATCCGAAACAACCCGGGATTTGACCGTTATATGTTGAAAGAGTACATCCAATTGATGATACTTGAGTATTTATCCGGGAGTAAATACGTCAGGCAAATTGCATTTATTGGCGGCACCAATTTGCGACTAATTAAAGGCATAGACAGGTTTTCTGAAGATCTGGATTTTGACTGTACGGGCATGGCAGAATTAGCATTTTATCAAATGAGCGAGGAAGTCGTGCAATTTCTTGTGCGTTCTGGTTTCCGTGTTGAGGAGAAACAACCTCCCCCTGGAAAACTAAACGCGTTTCGTATTAGCCTGTTTTTTCCGGAATTGCTTTTTGAGCTTGGGTTGTCAGGGCACAGGGAACAACGGTTTTTAATAAAGCTTGAAGCCGAAGACCAAAACTATGCATACGAGTCCAGCATTGTCTCCATTGGTGGATGTGGCATGTTTTTTCCTTTCCCGGTGCCTCCGGATGATTTATTATGTGCTATGAAAACATCTGCCTTATTGAACAGAAGCAAAGGCAGGGACTTTTATGATGTTATGTTTTTAATGGCACAAACAAAGCCCGATTATGCATTTTTGGCGGAAAAGGAAAATATTCACGATGCTGATGAATTGAAAAATGCCCTGATTCAACTGTCTCAAACCGTCAATATTCAACAAAAACAAAAGGATTTCGAACATCTGTTGTTTAATCCGGCAAACAGCAAACGGATACTGCAGTTTGGTGCTTTTGTTGAGTCTGTTCTGTAGTTACGATGCCACCTGTCAGCTCGTCAAAGCTAAAAGCCAACCCCGATCCTGTCCCGTTAGGCGATGCACTTACCGTTTTATTCAGCCAGGTGATGCAGTTACCGTCGTGTCCCGTTAGGGACATCATGTCGGTAACACCGGGTGCAGCCCGGTGCCTGTGCCCACACCCTCCAGCTTGTCCCGGAGGGACAACATGCCGGTAACACC
>JBNJGX010000285.1:0-3561 GCA_051748025.1 Bacteroidota bacterium | reverse complement strand
TTTTTTAAAGTAATTGTTCTGTCAGGTAAATTTATGAGTGTATGGATAATATGCATTCACAAAACCCTTGCAACGAAAATAAATTCATGAATCGTGCTGATAATTAACATATTATTAAGTGGTTGGTTTTTATGCATTAACTACATTTGAGCAATAATTTGAACCATTTAAATTTATAAATCATGAAAAAATTGTGTATGGGTATAATAAGCATGCTTTTGACATTCAGCATGTTTGCACAGATGAACCCAAAAGATGACATTCCGTTTACAGAATCTGTAACCCACGGAAAACTTGACAACGGAATGACGTATTATATTAAATCCAATCCCAAACCAGAAAACCGTGCAGAACTGACATTGGTGGTAAATGCCGGCTCTGTTCTCGAAGATGAAGATCAACGCGGCCTTGCGCATTTTTGTGAACACATGGCGTTTAACGGCACAAAGAATTTCCCGAAACACGAACTCATTGATTACCTTGAATCAACAGGCATGGAGTTTGGTGCCGATGTGAATGCATATACATCTTTTGATGAAACTGTGTATGGGATCACTGTCCCGCTTGATGATGAAGAGATGCTGGATAATGGCATGCTTGTCCTCCATGACTGGGCAAATTTTGTGTCTTTTGAACCTGAAGAAATTGATGCCGAACGTGGTGTGATTCACGAGGAATGGCGCATGGGACAAGGTGCCATGGACAGGCTGCAACGGGAATTTTTACCAAAGATCTTTTATGAATCGAAATATGCTAAACGTTTGCCTATCGGTAAAATGGATGTCGTGGATAATTGTGAATATGAAACGCTGACTAGTTTTTATGATGAATGGTACAGGCCTGAGCTTATGGCTGTCATTGCTGTTGGTGACTTTGATGAAGCAGAAATAGAAAAAAAGGTGAAAGAAACCTTTAGTGATATCCCTCCAAAAGAAAATGCAAGGGAAAGAAAACTATATGATATCCCCGAACACGAAAAAACACTGGTGTCCGTAGCTTCTGATCCTGAAGCCCCAACGGCTATGGTGCAGTTATACACAAAACACCCCATTATTGATCTTGAGACTGTGTCTGATCATAAACAACAAATGGTTTCAAGGCTGGTGAACACCATGCTTAACAGCAGACTGAAAGAACTAACATTGCTCGAAGACCCACCATTTGTACAGGGATATACGGCCCATAACAATTTTATCGGAACCAAATCGGTATATATGGGTTTTGCGCTTGCCCGCAATAATGATGTGGAAACCGCACTTGAAGCTTTGGTAAAGGAAAATCAACGTGCCGAAAGGCATGGGTTTGAGGATACAGAACTTGAGCGTGCCAAATCAGAACTGTTAAAACAGGTGGAAAAATCTTATAAGGAACGCAATAAACGGAAATCGTCTGAATTTGTTGAGGAATATAAACGCCATTATCTCTATCCCCATGATCCGGTTCCGGGCATTGAATACGAATATGAACTGTATCAGAAATATTTGCCTGAGATTACACTCGAACAAGTTAACAATAAAATTGATGAACTGGTGATTGATGAAAATAAAGTGATTGTGCTGATTATGCCTGAAAAAGAAGGCATAGAAATTCCCTCAGAAGAAGAGGTCCTTGCCAATTACAAAGAAATTGCCAATTCCGAAATCGAACCCTATGTTGATAAAATAGTTGATAAACCATTGTTAGATAAAAGCCTCGATCCAGGTAAGCTGGAAAAAGAAAAGGAAAACAAAAAACTGGACTATACCACCTGGGAATTTGAAAATGGGGTGCGTGTCATTATAAAAGAAACTGATTTCAAAGATGATGAAATCCTTTTCAAAGCAAAAAGCCCGGGCGGTACATCACTGTATGGGCAAAAAGATGACATCTCTGCTGATATAGTGGCTGATGTTGCATCTGAGAGTGGCATGGGTGATTTTGATAATATGAAACTTGATAAATTTTTATCGGATAAAGACGTTAGTGTTAGTCCTTTTGTCAATGAAACCAGCGAAGGCATGAATGGCAAATGTGCCACTGATGACCTGGAAACTTTACTTAAAATGGTTTACCTGAATTTTACCAAACCCAGGGTAACAGAATCCGGTTTCAATACTTATGTTAACAAACAAAAAGCCCAACTTGAAAACAAAAGCCTTGATCCGCAATCAGTATGGCAAGACAGTATAAAAGCCATTATGGCCAATTATCATCCGCGCCGGAGGCCTATGACAGCCGAAATTCTGGATGAAGCCAGTTTTAGTAAAATCAGGTATATCATGAAATCACGCTTTGGTGACCCGGGAAATTTTACTTTCTACTTTGTCGGAAATATTAACCCCGAAGAAGTGAAGGAAAAGTTTGAAACGTATCTCGGTAGCCTGCCAAAAGTAAATAGGGAAGAAAACTACAAAGACCTTGATATTGAACCACCTTCCGGGGTTGTCAACAAAACCGTTTATAAAGGCACAGATGAAAAATCAATGGTGGTCATTAACTTCCATGGTGATATGGAATATACCGTTGAAAACAGGCTGCATCTCAGTGCCATATCAAAAGTCTTGTCAACAAAACTTCTGGAGGAAATCAGGGAAGAGAAATCAGGTGTTTATACCATTGGTGCATACCCGGACGCCAGAAAAGTACCTGACGGACAATATCGTGTCACAATTTTCTTTAGTTGCGACCCTGAACGTGTAGATGAATTGACAGATGGCGTGTTTACTGAAATTGAAAAACTGCAGAAAAATGGCCCGACTGAGGTTGATTTGAATAAAGCCATCGAAAAAGAAAAACGGGCTTATGAAGACAACCTCCAGGAAAACCGCTATTGGCTTAAAAAACTCCAGGAAATTGAAGAAGGCAGTATGACAGAAAAAGATATCAAGAAATATGATAAATACATTGATAAACTTGATAATAAAACCCTGAAAGCTGCAGCCAACATGTTCTTTGATACCAATGAATATATCCGGGTTATATTGAAACCGAAAAAAGAAATTCAGGAAGAGGAATAGGTTACCTGGAAATAGTGCATTATCAAAGCGTCTCTTATTGACAGGGACGCTTTTTTCTTAACGTTTCAAAAAAAGTGAAACTCTTCTCAAACATAAAACCAGGCAAAAATGAAAACACTTTTTATGTATTGCAACGAATTTGCCTATACACCGACAAAAAAAACACTGGATTTTGTTCCGGATGCAGGTGATGGCAAAAGCTTTAAAAATGCCCAAACCATCTTCATTCAAATTGAAAAGGAAGATGAAGAAAATGAAAATTCTGTGTTCAAAAAGCTGGTCAAGCAAATCAAATGGATTATCAAGAAAAATCAGCCTGAAATACTAATATTGCATAGCTTTGCTCATTTATCTGACAGCAAGGCTGAGCCTAAGTTTACCATGGATTTTCTACAGCGCCTGGAAAAAAAGATGAAAGATTCAGGCATTGAAACCACTCAAACGCCGTTCGGGTACTTTCTTGACCTGAAACTTGATGCCCCCGGGTTTTCGCTGGCACGTGTTTATAAAGCCTTTTGACTGTAAACAATAATTTTGTACCTTTCGCAGGTATGTATAAGTATCT
>JBNJGX010000284.1:0-3624 GCA_051748025.1 Bacteroidota bacterium | reverse complement strand
ATTAATGTGAATATTACATTGATGGTAGGCGCCCCCAAAGAAAATTTAATTGATTATTTTAAAACCATAAGGTTTATTTTGAAAACACGAAAGCATTTGTCATATTTTATGGTGTCAACTGCCATGTTGTTGCCAAGAAGTGATTGGACCAAACACCCTGAAAAATATGGTATTAAGGTGAGCACTCGTTCTTTTAGAAAATCTTATGCAACTAACCGTTTGTCAACCCTGATAAAGAAAAAAATACTGGAAATCATCAGAAGCGTTTTAAGTGTATGTATGAAAAACTACATTAAAGGAGGTGAGAGTTCTTTAGCTGATATTAAGGGATTAATGAAAAAACAGGATATAAATGAGTAGTGTGTGGCCGAAAAGGCCCGGAACGTTAAAGTAATTTGTGCAATATGAAGATTCTCCTGGTTTTTAAAAGCGATTTTATGATTGTTCCCATTGCGGTAAGAACACTTAGCGCTGTCATGAAACAAGCAGGGTATTCTGTTGACATTATGGATTTGAAACTGGAAGTGAATTATGGTAAGAAAATATGGGCATTAAATCCTGATATCATTGGGTTTTCAGTGGATAGTTTTACATCATCATATTTTTTAAAAGTCAATAAAAAATTGAAATCACAATTCCGTTATTTTTCGATTTTTGGTGGCCCGCATCCCACACTTAACCCTGATATTATTCATGATGAAGATATAGATGCCATTTGTGTAGGTGAAGGAGAAAAAGCGCTTGTTGAACTTGCAGAAAAAATAGATACAAGCAAGGATATTACAGGCATAAAAAATTTGTGGGTGAAGCAAAACGGCCACATCTACAAAAATGAAATTCGTGAACTGGTAAGCGATTTAGACAGTTTGCCTGTACCCGAAATTGATTTTTTACGAAAATACAAGGCCTACCATAAATTTGCAACCTATGACATCACGACTTCCAGAGGGTGTCCGTACAATTGCCCCTACTGTATAAACCATTTTTACAGAAGGCTGTTTGCCGGGAAAGGGAAGTATGTACGGCGAAGGTCTGTGGATAATGTCATTGATGAATTAAAACAGGCAAAATCCAACCTGCATCCCAAAACTATATTCTTTGTTGATGAAATTTTTACTTTAGATAAAAACTGGTTGGCCGCATTTGCCCCCAAATACATTCAACACATTGCGCTCCCTTTCGAAATTTTAACGCGAATAGATGATATTGATAAAGAAACAATTGAACTGTTGAAAGAGATGGGGTTCGCTGTGGCACGAGTCGGTATTGAAACCGGAAATGAACGTTTGCGGTTTCAGTTATTAAAACGCAAAATCAGCAACCGGGAAATAATGGAAAAAATGGCTTTGCTACGTGCCAGTCATTTGAAAACGTTCGGGTACAATATGCTGGGATTGCCTGATGAAACCATTGAAAACGCCTTTGAAACCTTGGAACTGAATGCAAAATGTAAGGTTACGTACCCCATGACCTTTATGTTTCATCCTTTTCCGAATATTGACCTTACCAAATACAGCCTGGAAAAACATTATTTAAATGGCAATGCAAACCATTTTGATACACTGGCAAATGATTGTTTGATTAAAACCAAAGATAAAAAACAGATAGAAAGGTTGTTTTATCTTTTTTATGTAGGGGTTAAATTGCCTTTTACTATCCCATTGATTAAATTATTGGTAAAGTTGCCACTCAATGCGATTTACTTTTTAATTTTTCATGTGATGAGAGCGGTCATTGTCCTGTTTATTATTCGTTCGCCTTCAATAAAAACACTGGTCAATTATTATGCCCGAAAATGGTACGTGACATTTTTAAACGGAATATGTTATCCCTGAAATAATTGAGTTTTTCAGACACATAAACCTACTGCAAATTTGGTTTAATGATACCCGTTACCTGATTAATTTATAACTTTGATGTTTGTTATGATTGAGACATTTTACGCATAAATTTAATTCAAAATGAAAAACATCTATTTGATAATTGTTCTTATTGCAGGTGCATTGCTTGTTGCTGGTTGCAACAACAATGATGAAATGATGAAAGATAAAGACGGAAATGAATATAAAACCATAAAAGTCGGTGAACAGGTGTGGATGGCGGAAAATATGAATTATGCCACAGAATCAGGCTCATGGCATTACAATGATAATCCGGAAAATGGAGATTTATATGGCAGGTTATACACATGGGAAACGGCATGTGAGGTTTGTCCAGACGGATGGCATTTACCCACTGCTGAAGAATGGGAGCAGCTTATTGAGTTTGTGGAATCCAGCATTGAAAACAGCGATAGTGCAAACATGAAACTACAGGTCGCTAAAGCCTTGGCGGCACCTACCGGTTGGACTTCAACGGGGGCTGAAAAGTCGGTGGCTGCCGAATCATCATCCAACAACAAAACCGGATTTTCTGCTGTGCCCGGTGGATACAGGTATTACGGAGGAAACTACTATAACCATGGGCATGTTGGTATGTGGTGGACTTCATCAAAGTTGCCCATCAGCAAAGAAGTGTACCGGAGTGTGTATTATATCAGCAATCGAAGTGTTGGCGGTGATTTTGTTTCAGGATGGTATGGTGCTGCCGTGCGTTGCGTTAAAGATAGCGAGAAGCCACCTGAACAGGATGCAAATAAAGCATTCCCCGGGATGATGAAAAATCCACCACAAATCGACACAACAACGTTTAATGACCAATCGGATAAAAAACCTGGATATGTAGCCTTGCATGAATCAGGAGAACTGAAAAAACGGGGTGAAAAATTATGGGAACGCATGTACAACTGTGATATCTGTCCACATAATTGCAAGGTGAACCGTCTGGAAGGTGAACGTGGGGTGTGTGGAGCCAACGATAAACTGGAAATAGCCACCTACGGTGCACATTTTGGAGAAGACTATGCGTTTGTGGGGAAAGGCGGAACGGGACGGATATTTTTTACTAATTGTCCGTTGCGTTGTGTGCATTGCATAGATGCCAAAGTCAGTCAGGAAGGATATGGGAAGCAATATTCCATTGATGAACTTTCAGATATCATGCTTTCACTGCAACAAGAGGGAAGCGAAAACATTACCCTTGTTACGCCTACCCATTACATCCCGCATATTCTGCTTGCTCTGGATATTGCGGCAGGGAAGGGCTTACATCTGCCTTTAATATTCAATACAGGTGGATACGAAAATGCTGACGTGTTGAAAAATTACCTGGATGGTGTGGTGGATATATATTTAAGTGATATCAAATATGGGTGTAACGAAAATGCTGGTAAATATACCGGCGGCGCTGATGATTATGTTGATTCAACTTACAATGCAATAGTTGAAATGCAAAGACAGGTGGGAGTAGCTGCCAAAGATTCTGCTACCGGCCTGTGGAAAAGTGGTTTAATCCTGCGTCATCTTGTGCTTCCTAATGATGTTGCATGCAGTAAAGAAATGTTGGAATGGATAGCTGAAAACCTGCCTAAGGATACATACATAGACATCATGCCAAATTATGAACCTTTGTATAAAGCTCAGTTTTATCCGAAAATAAACCGCAGAACAAATGAAGAGGAATACTTAGAAGTGATGGAGGCCGCTAAATCGTACGGATTGACCAATGTGCATTGAATTTATGGAA
>JBNJGX010000283.1:0-3642 GCA_051748025.1 Bacteroidota bacterium | reverse complement strand
AACCAAAAGCTGTCGCAGACAGCCCATCTACAACCAAACAAAATGTAAAATCACAAAATTAAATTAGCCATTTTAAAAAATTTTTTGTAAGTTGTGCTCACAAATCAAAAAAGAAAACACATGTATAAAATTAAGCCAAAATTCAACCTGTTGCTTTTCGTGAAGATGTTAATCGGGATAACCATTTTGTTTTCTGCCTGTCAAAACGGCGGCGATGACAAAAAGAAAAAAACAGGAGAAGGAGACAAAGCACCGGTGAAACGTGATCTTGAAGATATAAAAGAAGACGGAAAACTGATAGCCTTAACCACATACAGTAATACCAGCTATTTTCTATACCGTGGTCAGGCAATGGGTTTTGAATATGAGTTGTTAAACCGCTTTGCTGATCACCTGGATCTGGAACTTGACATCCGGGTATCAAACAACATTGACAGCCTGCTGCCGCAAATCCGCAACGGCGAAGCAGACATCCTGGCACATGGTATGACTGTCACATCAGACAGGAAAGAAAGGGTAAAGTTCACAGATTACCTGTTTCTCACACATCAGGTACTGGTACAGAAAAAGCCGGACAATTGGCGTAACATGCACTGGAGTGAGATTGAAAAGTCCCTCATTCATGATGCGATCGAACTCATCGGGGATACCATTTCAATACGGAAGAACTCATCTTACTTTAAACGCATACAAAACTTATCGAAAGAAATCGGCGGTATAATCCATATTGACACCCTGCCCGGAGATCTTTCCACTGATGAGATCATTCAAATGGTAGCCAAAGGAAAGATCAAATACACGGTTGCTGACAATAACATAGCAAGCATCATGTCATCTTACTACCCCATTCTGAACATTGATGTCCCGGTAAGTTTCTCCCAGCGTATCAGTTGGGCAGTGCCACCGGGTTCTGATGATTTGCTGGCTGAATGTAACCAATGGTTAGATGAAATAAAAGATGAAGTTGACTATTATGTCATATTCAATAAGTATTTCAAAAACCGTAGCCGCTTCAAAGCACGCATTGAAAGTGAATTTTACAGCCTCAACAACAACAAGATCAGCAAGTATGACGAGTTGATAAAATCACATGCCAACCCCATTGGGTGGGACTGGCGACTGATTGCCTCCCAGGTGTACCAGGAATCACAATTCGACCCGCATGCAAGATCATGGGCTGGTGCGCGGGGACTTATGCAACTCATGCCGGCCACAGCGCGAGAATTGGGTGTCATCAACATATTCAATCCGGAAGAAAACGTGCGCGGCGGCACAAAATACCTGAAACAATTACACAAGCGTTTTGATGAAATTGAAGACAGCGTGCAGCGGATTAAATTTACCATGGCCTCATACAACTGTGGCTACGGGCATGTGCTCGACGCACAAGCCCTTGCCTTACTGGAAGGCTATAAATATGACATCTGGGATGGCAACGTGGAAGAGATGATCCTTAAACTGTCAAACCCAAGACACTATAACAAACCCATGATAAAATACGGGTATGTGCGCGGCATGGAGCCTTACCTCTATATTGATCATATCTTCAAACGCTACGAGCATTACAAACAGTTTATTGAAAAATAATGATTCGCCGGTTTGAATGGGAATTTCAGAAAATTCATTCCTCCTAAAAAACATGTAGAGATGCACGGTCTAAAAAAATAGTAGAGATGCACGGCCGTGCATCTCTACTATTTTTTTTCCAGGATTAATCCTCTTCCTTTTCAGGCATTAAAAACTGATCGCCGGTATCTTCGATAATGTGCCGGTACCAGTCTTCACCATAGCCAGGTTGTTCAAGCTGCGGATTAACGTATTTGTGATCTTCTTTTGGTTCTGCTTTCTTTTTAATATTACCATCCATATATTTGGTAAACAGATGCTTAAACAAATCCTGCCACCGGTCAACCGTTTTGTTTGCGGTATTGATCGAATATTTTGTTGCTTTGGCAATGGCCTTATCGGGATCATTTTTGTACAATTGTTTCAATTCATCCTCCATGTTTTTCACTTCTTTGATGTATCTTTTTTCAAGCTCCAATTGTACTTTGCGGATATCAGGCTGGATAATGTTATAGCGGGTATAAGCAAAATTTGACACCAGATTGAACACCCAAAATGCAGCATCCCACTCAAATTCCATCAGGCTACCATTACCAACGGCATAAGATTCAGGGACATCAGTAATACCACAATAAATCGGTACATACACGGTTGTTGCAGCATCATCAACAGAAAACCAGTTGACACCACCCACGGGATCGGGCATCCAGCTTTTGAGCTGAGCCACAAATGAAAACCCTGTCTGCTGTGTAGCAGTGGCCCTTTCGTTAACATAGGTTTTATCATCAACTTCCCATGTAAGCGGCCGCCAGCGATAAGGGTTATCAAATGGCCCTGCACCAATATCATCACGCATGTCAAGCTCTGTTCCTTCGAGATGATTCCGCATGTTATCCATAACCGTGTGTACATCAATTTTCTCATCAGGTTTAATCCAAAGCGGCATACGATTGGTGGCATAGTCGTGTTTTCCGTGTTCAATGTTTCCTTTGGCATATTCCCAGTATTGATCCATACCTGATGCTATATCATCAAAAAATGCCCATACCCGGATTTCGCAAAAACGCGCACCACCAAAATCCACAGGTGCGTATGTGTCTGAAAAACTGAAATCTTTATCTTTACCATCAAAATACCCCTGTTCACGGGCAAAACTTATGACATCATCAGCATGAAAAGTGGTTTGTTCTTTATCAAACCAATTATTCTCTTTCACTTTCGGAAAAGTGGTAATCCTGGCCTGATTAGCATGAGCGCAGACATAGCCATCGGGGACCATACGGGCTACCCAAACAGTACCTGTATTACCGGGGCCTTTACCGATCATTTCCAGTATCCACACTTCATTGGGATCTGCAATGGAAAAAGATTCTCCCACACTGTAAAATCCATATTCATCCACCAGTTCGGTCATCACTTTGATGGCTTCACGGGCAGTTTTAGCACGTTGTAATGTAGTGTAAATCAAGGTTCCGTAATCCATAATGGCAGTAGTATCACGTAATTCCGAACGACCGCCATAAGTGGTCTCGCCAATGGCAAGCTGATGCTCATTGACATTGCCAACCACACGGTAAGTGTGTTCTGCCTGTGGAATTTCACCAAGATATTTGCCTGTATCCCATTCATAGACTTTCATCATACTGCCTTTGGGGTAATCTTTGGCAGGACGGAAATACAGTTCACCATAAAGTAAATGGCTGTCTGCCGCATAGGTAATCATGGTAGAACCATCTTTGGATGCGCCTTTGGTAACCAAAAAGTTGGTACAGGCCTCTGCCGGCATGCTTCCACTAAACAGGAATCCGGCTGTAAGCATCAAACTAAAAATCAATCTTTTCATAATTTTTTATTTTTTTTATTTTGTTGCCAAAATATAAAAAATATGCTTTCCTGATGCAGTTCACATTTATAAAACGAACATATTTAATTTAAACATTTTATAATGAGATAATTATATTTCTGATTTTTTTAACCCTGCCTTTATTCGAGTTTGACTGATAAATAAAACCACCCTGCTGACAAAGAGTGTGTTCATCGCATTTTATACCGATATGTGTTCAAACCTGCCTGCCG
>JBNJGX010000282.1:0-3655 GCA_051748025.1 Bacteroidota bacterium | reverse complement strand
ATTTTAATCAGCGAGGGGAGTTCGAATTCTGCAGATCGATGTTCAAGGGTCATATTTGTATTCCACTGCGATTCACCAATAAATGACATACCATCACCGGTAAATTTCATAGTGCTGCCCACATTTTTTAATGAAATACCAAACCTGAGGTTATCCCGTTTACGGTTTCCGAGCTTATCTTTCCCGATACCGGTAACATACTGGATTCCTGCATCAAGAGCGAATCCCATTGAATTTAGGTCGGGCAGTGATTCGTTAATAAGTTTCACACTCATTCCGCCGTAAATACTGTTGGAAAACTCTTGGGCATAGGCCAACTGAACATTGTTATAACTCACTGAGTAAGTTCCCAGTCCACCTTCAGGCAGTTCTTCGGTAGTAATTTCAATATCACCGAAATCCATAGTCATAACCCCGGCACTAAGCACACCCACTTCACCAACCTTTTGGCTAAAGCCAAAATTATTAATGCTGATTCCTGAACCTACCAGGTATTGTGAATTGGTAAAAATAAGTTCAGTTTTTGGTGTAAAGGCGGTACCCGCGATATTCTGATATAAGCCTTCCAGGCCCTGTACACATCCTACATTGGCACTACCCCAGCCTGAGCTTCGTGCCCATGGGTTTATCAGTAATTCTGAGGCTCCGGAACTGCCGGCCCTTTGTTCATTCCCTGCCATCAGCGCAGGGCTGATAAGGAAAAATCCCAGTGTGACAATCAGTAGCTTTTGAAATCTTTTTTTCATGACATTATTATTAAACGTTATCATATCCTATTTTTTTCTTAAAAGTTCTGTAAATCAACAGGTCTGAGTGAACCAAACCATTTAACAACTTTTTCACCTATATCTGGTGCATCAATGTGCATGATATACATGCCACCTGAAATGGCAATGTTATGGGAATTTTTAAGGTCCCAGTCAATATATGATGCATCATTTGCTTTTTTAAACCTGCGAATCAAGCGTCCACTTACATCGTATATGCTTATTGTACATTTCTGTGGTAAATTGGTAATTCGCACCCGGTTATCAAGCTGAGAAGTTTCATAATAAGAATGGCCATAATACGGGTTTGGTACTACTCTGATCAGGTCGAGTGCTGATTCGGCAACATCACGGTCTTTGGTCACTGTTTGAATATCTGTGGTGTTAAACATAAACATACCGAAGTTATTATTTTGCGGATCTTCAATGGCTTGTTCTTCGATTCTCCTGAAGTAAGGGGTTGCTACCCTTATGCGTACCTTAACATCTGTTTCAAGCATATCAAAGTCTTGATTGAGATAAGGCATGGATGTCCACATGGCACCGCTAAGTGCGCGGCGTTTATACATAACATTCTCGTTTTCTTCGTACTCTCGCATCTGTTCGCTAATCCATTCACATTCATCATAAGCAGGTGTAGATATTTCCGTATTTTGAGTGTAATTGGTATTTCCGAAGACATAAATATAGTGTTTACCGCCAAACAATGGGCCGTTCAGGTTGTAAACACCGTCAGAGGGGTTCCACAACATATCATCACCATTTTCCCCTGCCAGCCAGGAATCTTCACCAAAGGCCATATTGAGTCGTTCACCGGTTCTTGTATCAATGGCATATCCGGGGAACCAACTCATCCCATGATCATCTTCATCATCAACATAGATATCATCATCAATGTCTCCTTCGCCTTGATAATAATCCCAAATTTTCTGTTTTGTATCCGCATCAGTTTTAACAGAATTGTGTTTACGCAAATCAAAACGCAAGGCATTGCCTTCGGAAAGGTGGTTTACCTTCGGAGATTCCTCTACTTCATACCCGGATGTATCGGTTGTCCATTCATTTTCACACATTTCAAGTACCACACACCTTGTCCATTTTGATTTGTCGCTGGTAATAACGATATCAACACTGGATAAAGGGCCGTATTTATCAATGTTCATTAGTGACCTGTCAAAACAAGGCCCGTATTTGAATGTGGATGTCAGATAAACAGGCCCCCATGTTCCGCCATTAATTTTTTCATAATATTCATCAGGGTCCATGCCAAGGTAATCATCATAATTTGGATTGGGATTTTCCAGGGCACCGTCAGAATACGTTCCTACCCTTATCCAGTTGTATGGATCCAGGTCATCACCGTCAGGCACAAAAGACAGCCAGGGTTTTGTTTCATCTTCAAACTTAATGCTTGATTCAAGTAAGCCGTTTCTGTTGTCATTCCGGTTTTTATAAGCTGCGGGTTCTACCTGCTGGATTGAGATACTTAGGCCAAGGTCGAGTAACAGTTGGTCGTTATAAGTCTTATTTATCGGATAATCCGAATGAATGGTATCATTATTTGAGTTGATCAGTATCCATTCCCCTCCGGATTCCAATAATCCATAATAATTAGCCGAAGCATTGTGAAATTTAAGTGTATAAGTATCATCAACCACATTTAACGGATCAATGACTTCAATCCCAACCGGTCCTTTGCCATTTTGGTATGTCGGGGTATGGTCTTTCCATGGCGAGCCATCCATGATGGTTTCAATGGTTTCCTCTTTTAAATCCAGCACATTATTTCCATTGCCATAGCCTTCAATCTGAGTGATCTCCGGGCCATAACCATATTCTGCCTGCAGTTCAGTTCCTTCGCTAGCAGGGTCCTCAAGATGGGGCATAGCTTTGTATTTTTTGATATTATTCCGCCCTGCCAGGTATGGTTTTTTCTGTCCGTTAAAGGTCTCCTGTACTTGCTGATCATAAGCTTCTGTTTCATTATAACCATAAGCAATGGCAGTATAATGATAATGCCTATGATTGATCAATCGTTTATCACCTGATGCGAACTGATCTTCGGTAATTTCAAAACTGTGCTTTATACCTTCATCATCTCCATTGACCATTTCTTTAGGCTCGTTGGCTCCCAGCTCATCAGACCAGTAATAATTCACCAGTTGTTTAACATCATCTTTGACATCACACTGGAAAATTTCCCTGACCTTGTCTTTATTGTGCCGGTCAGTGATGCCGGCCGATTCATTTTTCAACTGGAATACCTGATATCCCTGGAACCGGTAATATTCATCACACGGGTCTAAATCGCCGGTACAGATAATGCGGGAATCTTTCTCCTTATATTCTTCCAGGTAATTATTTGAAATTTCTTTGTTGTAAATGTGGAAAATTAATTTTTTGTCCATTTCCACAATTTTTAATTCCGGTGCATCAGGGCCATTAAGAACACGGAAACAATCTTCAAAAAGTATTTGTGCCTTATCATCCGCTTTTCTGACAGCTTCGACAGATGCCCATGGGCCGCCTGATGTAGCCCTGGCATAAACAGCGCCTACAGTAATATCATTTACAGCACCAGGTGTTAATGTAAACGGCCCGGCAGATTGTACAAATCTACGGTCATAAGGCTCATTATCTTCTGTTTCTTCAGACCAGTCAGGCATAACTTCTCCATCCTGACCCCATCCACATTCGTCAGTGGTTGGATTTCCGGGAAACATAAAATCCGTAGCTGTATTGGTTGCCCCTGATGATGACATATGTCCAGTACCACCATACAGCAGCTCGGACCCATCTTTCCAGTATCCTGTCATATAATTATAGTAATCAATGGCATCCGTTGGGTCAGTTGTTGCGGGGTTATCACCACCACCTGTATTATTAAA
>JBNJGX010000281.1:0-3684 GCA_051748025.1 Bacteroidota bacterium | reverse complement strand
GTCTGACATGTTTCTCTTTTTAGGAAAAAGCACAAGTTACTTCGTTACTGATGATCCCCAATATGCATAAAATAAGCGGGGAATTGTTACCCGGTGTTTTTCATGTATCTGCACGCAGTGTGGCAGGTCATGCCTTGTCTATCTTTGGAGATCACAGTGATGTGATGAATTGCCGCACAACCGGTTTCAATATGATCGCTACCGGTGGTGTACAGGAAATTATGGACCTGGCGCCTGTGGCACATCTAGCTGCCATCAAAGCACGCCTTCCGTTTATCCATTTCTTCGACGGTTTCCGCACGTCTCACGAAATACAAAAAGTTGAGTATTTTGAAAATGACGACATGGCCAAGCTGGTGGATCATGATATGCTCAAAACATTCAGAAACAACAGCCTCAATTCTGAACATCCTGTAACCCGTGGTACAGCACAAAATCCCGATATTTATTTCCAGGCAAAAGAATCTGCTAACAAATTCTATGAGCCCGTTGCTGATATCGTGGAAGATTACATGCAACAGATCACAAAAATGACAGGACGTGAATATCATCCCTTTAATTATTACGGTGCCCCGGATGCCGAGCATGTGGTTATTGCCATGGGTACAGTTACTGATACGCTGAGGGAAGTGGTTGACAGTCTTGTAGCCAATGGCGAAAAAGTAGGAATGATGGCTGTTCACCTTTACCGTCCTTTCTCAGCAAAATATTTCATGAAAGCCATGCCTGATACTGTCAAGCGTATAGCTGTTCTTGACAGAACAAAAGAACCCGGCGCCAATGGAGAACCATTATACCTTGATGTGAGAGACCTGTATTATGGCAAAGAAAATGCACCGGTCATTGTTGGTGGAAGATATGGACTTTCATCTAAAGATACCACGCCCGCAATGATGGTTGCTGTATATGATAATTTAAAAATGTCAGAGCCGAAAAACGGTTTTACCGTTGGCATTGAGGATGACGTTACCTTCCTCTCGTTGCCGAAAAAAGATGAAATTTCTGTTGTTCCTGAAGGTACCTATGAAGCTAAATTCTTTGGGCTCGGTGGTGACGGAACTGTTGGTGCCAACAAAAACAGCATTAAGATTATCGGGGAATCAACCGACAAATTTTGCCAGGCATATTTTGCTTATGATTCCAAAAAATCCGGTGGGTTTACCGGTTCTCACCTGCGTTTCGGAGACCATCCCATACGGGCTCCATACCTGGTAACTACCCCCGATTTTGTAGCCTGTCATGTGCCGGCTTACCTGCAGCAATATGATATGTTGAGAGGCATTAATGAAGGCGGTACATTCCTGTTAAATTCCATCTGGGATGTTGAAGAAACAAAAGACCGTTTGCCTGATCACATGAAGAAAACTTTGGCTGAGAAAAATTTAAATTTTTATATCATCAATGCCACAAAAATTGCCGAAGAAATCGGACTGGGAGGCAGAACAAACACCATCCTGCAGTCAGCATTCTTCAAAATTTCTGAAGTAATTCCTTACGATTTGGCCGTTAAGGAAATGAAGAAAATGATCGTACAATCATTCGGTAAAAAAGGCGAAGACATTGTCAACATGAACAATAAAGCTGTGGATCGTGGTGCAGATGTGACAAAAGTAGATGTGCCTGCTGAATGGAAAAACATCAAAACCGGAGGCTTTGAAATACCCCATCATCCTGATGCCACCGATTTCGTAAAAACAGTGGCTGACGTTATGAACGCTCAACTTGGTGACAACCTGCCCATTTCTGTTTTCAAAGACCGTGAAGACGGCACATTCCCGGCAGGCACCACCAAATATGAAAAACGCGGCATCGCTGTCAATGTGCCTGAATGGCTGGAGGACAATTGTATTCAGTGTAACCAATGTGCATATGTGTGTCCGCACGCAGCAATCCGCCCGTTCCTGCTTACCGAAGAAGAGCTGGCCAATGCACCTGAAGGCACACGTGCCATACAAGGTATAGGCAAAACCAAAGCATATAAGTTTGTCATACAAGTAAGCCCGCTTGATTGTGTCGGATGTGGCAATTGTGCCGATGTTTGTCCTGCAAAAGAAAAGGCCCTTGTGATGAAACCACTGGATACACAAAGGCATGAGGCTGAACGATTCAAATACATGGATGAAACAGTCGGATACAAGGATACCATCCTGCCAAAAGAAAAAACCGTCAAAAATTCACAATTTGCTCAACCACTGCTTGAGTTCTCAGGTGCATGCGCCGGATGTGGTGAAACACCATATCTAAAAGCCGTCACTCAGTTGTTTGGTGAACGCATGATCATTACCAATGCAACCGGTTGTTCATCCATCTGGGGTGGTTCTGCTCCAAGTACACCTTATACTTTTAATTATAAATCCGGAAAAGGGGTGGCATGGGCCAATTCATTGTTCGAAGACAATGCAGAATATGGATTTGGTATCGCTACCGGCATTGATAAGCTACGCGAAAAAATCAAATTTTGGATTGAAGGTGCAAACTGGGATGCTGAAACCAAAGAACTTGGGCAAAACTGGATAGATAACATGGAGGATGCGGCCGGTTCAGAAGAAGCCAGTGAAAAACTGCTTGCTAAACTGGAAAGCAAGAAAGATGATGCTGCCAAAAATATTCTGGAATTCAAAGATTTCCTCGTGAAAAAATCCGTATGGATTGTAGGCGGCGACGGCTGGGCTTATGACATTGGTTATGGCGGTTTAGACCACGTTATTGCATCAGGAAAAGATGTCAATATTTTTGTACTTGACACAGAAGTTTACTCCAATACCGGTGGACAGGCATCCAAAGCAACACCTGTTGGTGCGGTAGCTAAATTTGCTGCCAGCGGCATGAAAAACCGTAAAAAAGACCTTGGCGCTATGGCTATGGTATATGGTTCTGTTTATGTTGCACAGGTTGCTATGGGAGCCAGCCAAAATCAGTTCTTTAAAGCCATCAAAGAAGCTGAAGCATATCCGGGTCCTTCTCTCATTATTGCTTATGCCCCGTGCATCAACCACGGTTTGCGTAAAGGCATGGGCAAAACACAAGAGCAAGAAGCCGATGCAGTAAAAGCCGGATACTGGCACAACTACCGCTACAATCCACAGCTTGAGAAAGAAGGCAAAAATCCATTCCAGCTCGACAGCAAAGAGCCCGACTGGAGTAAATTCCAGGAATTCCTTCATAGTGAGGTACGTTACCTTTCGCTGACAAAAGCATTCCCGGAAGAATCGGAAAAACTCTTCAAAATAGCAGAAGAGGATGCCAAATGGCGGTACAATTATTATAAACGACTGGCTGATTAAAAATAAGCCGTGAATATTTAAAAGAACGGATAATATATTTATTAGATAGACTTCTTGTTGGCGATGGGGCGAGTTGGCGAGCTGGCGATGGGGCGAGCTGGCGATGGGGCAATAAGGAATATGAACTAACCAAAAAAAATATATTATGACAGTTATTAAATCAGTAAGGGAATTGGAAGTGTACAAATTGGCGTATGAGGCTGCAATGGAGATTTTTTTAATGACCAAAGATTTTCCTCCTGAGGAAAAGTACGATTTAACAAGTCAAATCAGAAAATCATCCCGCTCAGTGGTCAGTAATATTGTTGAGGCCTGGCGAAGAAGACGTTATCCGAATACTTTTGTTTATAAATTAAACGATTCCGAAACCGAAGCCGATGAAACCATTCTATGGTTAGAT
>JBNJGX010000280.1:0-3685 GCA_051748025.1 Bacteroidota bacterium | reverse complement strand
ATAAGAAATACGCAATGAAGTTTCCGTACAAAGACCGCCCCACCAAAACATGGCATCCACACTCAATTGCGGGCAATAATTGTCTACCGTGTTGGCAAAATCCAGCCCGGAAATGGTATCCATACTTTCATTATCTGCTAAAGAGACGACATGATAATCCGGATTAAGCGGAGAAAATTGTTCCCATGGATAAGGGATGTTCAATTGGGTTATTGTATAATCCAATGAATCAACCCATATAGAATATATACCATTATCGTTGGTAATACCCAAATGTCCACCTGGTTCGGCTTTTACCATGATACCGGACATAGGAAAATCATCGTTATCAAAAACAGCGTTTTCATTGACATCAGCATAAATGCGGCCTTGCAGCAAGTCATAACATAAGGGATCACCAAACAAATTGATACCCCAATTGAAAATGTAACCATTATCTACAGACCAGTTGTCTGAAATGGTTATTGTCCACATGCCATTGACCGGGCAGCCGATCAAATCACTGAACGGTTCAAAAGGAGCATAACTGCCTGGGGGGAGGGTTGTTAAGCTATCTGCTACCTGGGTCATTGTTCCATACATTGGATTTGGAGTCCAGCAATAATCATAACCAACACCGGGAATGCTATCATTGCCTTCATCTATTGGTTCACCTAAATAAGTACCACCACCTCCCTGATCCTGCAAGGTTATGGATGTTCCGTCAGGGGCAGTCAGCGAAATAATCAAATCGCCGAGGAACGAATGTTCCATGTTCACACACACACTCACTATATCAAACGGTGATGTGATGGTAGTCCCGGGCGCATACCCGGACACATTAATGGATGTGGTATATGACACGCCATCTCCATCAGGGAGAAAAACCGTATCAGGTGAATGGTGAAAGGCTTTTTGTGCAAAGCCGGTAAGTAAGATGCTCATTGAAGCCAGTAAAAGGATAACATGTTTTTTCATAATATAGAGTTTTTTGGGGTTTCATAAAACTACTCTATATATACGTACGTAATTTCAAGATAAAAGGTTGCCTCAAAAGCATCTTTTTTTATGATGTTAAGATATAAATATGTTATCAGAGATGCTGTCTTTAATTAGCCGGAAGTCCGAAGTCAGGAGTCCGAAGTTGTGGGTAGATCTTCCGGCTTCGGTCACTTTGACAAGCTAAATTTCCTTTTGGTACACTTGTCTGCCTGTGGCAGGTATTTTTGCAGCGCAGCCTGCCACTAGTATGGATGGCAAGCAAAAACCGTGACAAAAGGACTAAATTAGCCGCAAACCGCATAACGTGAGACGCTGCGGTTTGCGGGGATATCAATTTAAAGATCTAAAGCATCTTTTATTTTATCCACATAGTCAAGTTTTTCCCATGTAAAAAGTTCTACTTCTTTTTTCTTACCATTAAAATAGACAACTTTTTTACCGGGTTTTCTGCCCATGTGTCCATATGCTGCTGTTTCGGTAAATATGGGGTTTTTGAGGCCGAGGCGTTTAATAATGGAATATGGCCGCAGATCAAATATTTCTTTAATTTTTTCTGATAATTCAGGGTCTGAATATTTGGTTTTGTTGCCGGTGGTTTTAACATATACACCTACCGGTTCAGCCACACCAATGGCATAGGCAAGTTGCACTTCAACTTCATTACAAACATCAGCAGCCACCATGTTTTTTGCGATATGACGAGCGGCATAGGCAGCAGACCTGTCAACTTTTGATGCATCTTTACCGGAAAAAGCGCCGCCACCGTGGGCACCGCAACCACCATACGTATCAACAATAATTTTACGTCCGGTAAGGCCGGTATCACCGTGAGGCCCGCCAATAACAAACTTGCCGGTCGGGTTTACAAGCAGACGAAAATCATGGTCAAAATACTTTTGCACTTCTTTGGAATAGAGTTTTTTAACCCTGGGTATCAAATGATTGATGACATCAGTTTCAATGATACTCAGCATTTTTTTGTCTGCCTTATCCTGTGCTTTTTTGGAGTGGCCTTCAGGTTTGATAAAATCATCATGTTGTGTAGAAATGACAATGGTATCAATTCTCAGAGGTTTATCGTTGTCATCATATTCCATGGTTACCTGAGACTTGGAATCGGGGCGCAAATAGGACATTACACCTTCCTGCCGGCGTATATTTGCCAGTTCCTGCACCAGTTTATGGGCAATGTTTATGGGCAAAGGCATTAAATCATCTGTTTGTTTGTTGGCAAAGCCAAACATCATTCCCTGATCACCAGCTCCTTGTTCTTCAGGTTTTTCACGGTCAACACCCCTGTTGATATCTGCTGATTGTTCATTAATTGTGCTCATAACACCACAGGAATCAGAATCAAATCTGTATTGTGGTTTTGTATAGCCAATACGGCGGATCACATTGCGGGCAACATGTTGTACATCCACATAAGCATTGGTTTTAATTTCTCCACCGACAATACATAAACCGGTAGTTACAAAAGTTTCACACGCACATTTTGATTCAGGATCTTGTGTAAGCAATTCATCCAGAATGGCATCAGACACCTGGTCAGCTACTTTATCCGGATGTCCTTCTGATACAGACTCTGATGTAAAATAATAAGACATAATAATAATATTTTAGTTATACATTAATTTAAACTCAACTCAAAACACCTGCAGGGTTTTAACATCAATTCTAATGACAATAAAAATAATAAATTATTTATATTTTTATCACTAGAACCTCGCGGTGTTATTTTCAGGCTTTGTTACCAATCAGTTAAAAACGGTTAATATCAGTTAAGATCGGTTACGACAAACCGTGAAGTGTTTTTATAAAACACAAATTTCTCGTAAGGAATACCCTTTCTCTCATATAACATTTTCCAAATTTAATGTTATTTTTTTGGGAACCCTGATTTAAGCAACCGATATTAACTATTATTAACATATATTAACCGTTTTTAACAAAAATTATTAAAACTAATTAGTAACCAGGCATTTAATACCTGTAATGTTCAGGCTTATAGGGTCCTTTTGGATCAATTCCCAGGTATTCGGCCTGTTCTTTGGTCATTTCTGTCAGCGTGATATTCAAATGCTTCAGATGTGTTCTGGCCACTTCTTCGTCAAGATGTTTGGGAAGGCGGTACACTTTATTATCGTGTTCATGTTGCCAGAGTTCAATTTGGGCAAGCACCTGGTTGGCAAAAGAGTTGCTCATGACAAATGAGGGATGGCCTGTTGCGCATCCAAGGTTGACCAGGCGTCCGCCAGCAAGAAGGATAATAGAGTGACCGTCGGGGAATATATACTCATCAACTTGTGGTTTGATGTTGCGTTTTTTAATATCTTCCCGTTCTTCGAGTTTTTCCACTTCTATTTCATTATCAAAATGGCCAATGTTACATACAATGGCTTTGTCCTTCATTTTTTCCATATGCTCAACAGTGATAACGCTTTTATTTCCGGTAGCTGTGACATAAATATCGCCTGTTGGCAACATTTGTTCCATTGTTTTCACTTCATAACCTTCCATAGCAGCCTGAAGTGCGCAAATGGGATCTGTTTCGGTAATATAAATTTTAGCCCCAAAACCGTTAAATCCTTCAGCACAACCTTTTCCAACGCCACCATAGCCACATACCACAGCGGTTTTTCCTGCAATCATAATGTCAGTAGCCCGCTTGATACCATCAATAAGTGACTCGCGGTTACCATAG
>JBNJGX010000279.1:0-3687 GCA_051748025.1 Bacteroidota bacterium | reverse complement strand
ATGATTGTGGAGTAAAATTTTGACATCCAAAAAAACAAGGCTCCCGGAGAATGGGCAGAAATATTAAATGACAAAGTGTTAGTAACAGCAATCTTCGACAGATTACTTTATCGTTGTGAGGTAATTAATCTGACCGGAAAAAGCTATAGAATGAAAAACAGGCAAAAAATATTTTCAGAATGAAATTTTTATCATATTTTTGAAGCATAAGTTGTGTACCATTGTTGCCAAAAACTCTGTATTCTCATTTGTCAAAAGTTATGTATTTGTAATTGCTGGTAAGACTGAAATTTCATTAAACTTAAATTTTTTTACTATGCTACCACTACATTTTCAACACAGTAAATTATCATACGCAAATGGCGTGTTGTCCATTTTATTTGGCCTGATAGCAATCGTATTTCCTGACATTGCCATCATCACCCTGGCTGTATTTTTTGCCATAGGCTTTATGCTTGGTGGCATTTTTATGACTGCAGGAGCCATCAGGGGGAGGAATGTTATTCCCAATTGGCAACTGGTATTGCTTGAAGGCATTCTGGGTATCGCAATCGGCATAGTAATTCTTGTTCTGCCAAAAGACGTGGCAGCCTTTTTTCTTGTAATTGCAGGTGTCTGGGCAATAATTACCGGATTAATGTTCCTGTTTTACTGGATCAGAAAAACACATTCCCAAATGTTTAAATTTATTTCTGTGGTGATCGGTGTGATTTCTGTTCTTGTCGGGATAGTTTTTATTGTAAATCCTTTCGAAAGTACCCGCCTCATTGTTATCCTGATAGGAATTTATGCTTTGATTTTCGGTATATATTCGATTATCAATACACGGCAGCAGGAAAAAGAATTAAAATAATTTCAATATCATTATTAAACATGTTATGAACTAAATTTTTTTATCTTTCGAAAAAATAAAAACTGTTTGTTTAAAAACAACAGCATCTGCCTGCATGCCGTCAAGATAGATTAAATCATAGCATATGTTTGGCTGACTGCAGTAGAAAAAAGTTCAAAATCATATTAAGAAATGAGGCTCTATCAAAAAACATTGTTGTTTCAAATATTTTGTTATATTGAAAAAAATATAGGGTTATATCAAGCCAAAGTTATTGATTTATGAGCCGAGTCGAAAAAGTAAAAATAACAAAATTTCCCACGAAGCCACAAAGACACCAAGCTTCACAAAGTGCAAGCATTCAAATTATAACACTTTGTGATTTTCCTGTCTGCGGGCAGGGAAAAAACAACTTTGACATTTTTTATTTAGCATTTGATATTTATCATTTAATTATTGGCTCTATTAAAACAAAAAGAGCTGGAAAACTCAGAATTGGAACCAAAATGTAATGAATTCGTTTTTTATATTTGAGAAAATCAAATTTTTCTAACACCATTTTAGTTAAATTAAGCCAAAAATGAAATTGAAAGCACTGTACCCCCCTGAAAAATGGCGCTTGCCGGTGATAATTTCCCTGGGCGTTATTGTTGGTATAGCTGCTTTTATATTCCATATTTCAAGGGCCACCTCTTATTTGTCTGAGGATTCGGAAACCTGCATAAACTGCCATGTGATGGTGCCACAGTATTACAGTTGGGCACACAGCTCACACCGGGAAGAAGCAACCTGTAACGATTGTCACGTGCCGCATGACAATTTTTTCAACCATTATTATTTCAAAGCCAAAGATGGGTTGAGGCATGCCACCATATTCACATTACGAACTGAACCACACAGTATTTTTATCAAAGAAGAAGGTGAAAATGCGGTTCAGGATAATTGCATTCGATGCCACACCGAGTTGATTGAAAGTGGAATGCTTGCCGGAACCAATCCTGAGATAGTACAGCAAAGAAAAGACCGTACATGCTGGGATTGTCATCAGGATATCCCGCACGGGAAAGTAAGAAGTTTATCAGCAACACCGAATGCCATTGTTCCGTTGCCGGGAAGTCCGGTGCCTGCATGGTTGCGCAAAGCCAAAAAGAATGATAACTAAAATCGTACATATATGAAACCAATTCGTCAACTTGTAAAAGAAAAACCCTGGCTGGGATGGGCCCTGTTTTTTGCGACAATTGTCATTGTTTTTCTGTTGGGATTGCTTGCTTCTTCCATTATTGAACGGCGTGAAGAGGCTGTTTTTGCCTACACACCACAGGTAGAGCATTCACAACTGGAACCCCGAAACGAAATATGGGGTAAAAATTTCCCCCAGCAATACGAGCGATACCTTGCCACCAGTGACACAAGCTTTAAATCCAAATACAACGGCAATGCATGGATAGATATGCTGGAAGAAAACCCCAGAATGGTTGTGTTGTGGGCAGGATATGGATTTTCTAAGGAATACAACCAGGGCAGGGGGCACTATTATGCCATTGATGACATAAGGAATATTCTGCGTACAGGTGCTCCCGTTGACGGCAAAGAGAGTCCCATGCCAAATACCTGCTGGACTTGCAAATCCCCGGATGTCCCCAGGGTAATGGAAGAAGTTGGAGTGGCAGAATTTTACAAAGGAACCTGGGAGCAACGAGGCCATCAAATTGTTAATCCCATCGGATGTGCCGATTGCCACGATGCAGAGGATATGAGCCTGCGGATTTCCAGACCTGCACTTAAAGAGGCTTTTGAACGCCGTGGTTTGGATATCAATGATGCCACACATCAGGAAATGAGAAGCCTTGTGTGTGCACAATGCCATGTTGAGTATTATTTTAAAGGCGATGGCAATTACCTGACATTTCCCTGGGACGATGGCATGACTTCAGAAGATATGGAAGCTTATTACGACAGCATTCAGTTTTCCGACTGGACACACAGCATTTCCAGGGCACCTATGTTAAAAGCCCAGCATCCCGATTATGAGCTTTTTATGACCGGCATACACGCCGAACGGGGATTGGCTTGCGCTGATTGTCATAAACCTTTTATGAATGAAGGTGGCCAAAAATATTCCGACCACAAAGTGCAGAGCCCGCTGAATTACATCAACCGCACTTGCCAGGTCTGTCACCGCGAAGATGAAAAAGACCTGTTTGAAAATGTGTATGAGCGGCAGGACAAAATTAAAGAAAGCAGAGACCGGCTGGAAACAATCCTTGTTCAGGCGCATGTGGATGCAGGGAAAGCCTGGGAGCTTGGTGCTACCGAAGAAGAAATGAAAGACATCCTGTGGGACATACGAAATGCTCAGTGGCGCTGGGATTTTGTAGCAGCCTCTCATGGCGCTTCTTTCCATTCCCCCATTGAAAGCAGCCGTATTCTGGCGAGCGGTATCAACCTGGCCATGGAGGCACGCTTGAATTTGTCACGTCTTTTCGCAAAATACAATTTCGATGGTGAAGTGCCTTATCCGGATATCGATACCAAGGCCAAAGCCCAGGAGTTTGTGGGGCTGGATATGGAAAAACTAAACAGTGAAAAAGAAAAATTTCTCGAAACCGTGATACCGGAATGGGTAAAAAAAGCCAAAGCACGTGAAGAAAATTATGAATACACCGTGCTTTAAGCCCGAAACTGATTGCATGCTCAGAAAAGCTTGAAAATCCAAAATGTGTAATGGGAGCATTGACAGGCAAGTATAAGAAAGGAGTTATTATCGCAATGGCAGTGCTCATCACAGGGCTGTTGCTGGATGCTTTTCTGCCCCCACTGGCACGCATATTGCCGGCCTTTCCCGGCAACCT
>JBNJGX010000278.1:0-3738 GCA_051748025.1 Bacteroidota bacterium | reverse complement strand
ACAGTGATTCTGTCATTGAAAGGTTAAAAGTCAGAAATTTTGATGCTGAATCACTTATTAAGGAATTGCTTGATACAGACAACCAGCGTAAAAAAGTACAATCAGAAAATGATAAAATGCTTGCCGAACAAAAGCAAGTATCAAAATCTATCGGACAGCTTTTTAAAGAAGGAAAAAATGACGAAGGCAATGCAGCACGCCAAAAAACCGCTGAACTAAAAAACAAAATCCAGGAGAATAAACACAAGTTAAAAGAACTTAACGACAAACAAATTCACCTGCTCAGCGAAATTCCCAACATCCCGCACGAATCTGTCCCGCCCGGAAAATCGGATGCAGACAATATGGAAGTATCCCGCTCCGGCGACATTCAAATACCTGAAATAAAAAAGCCTCACTGGGAAACCATTCGAGACCTTGACATCATTGATTTTGACCTCGGCAACAAAATTACCGGAGCAGGTTTCCCCCTGTATAAAGGAAAAGGGGCCAAATTACAGCGGGCACTGATAAATTTTTTCCTTGACGAAGGCGAAAAAGCCGGATACAACGAAGTCTTACCACCGCTCCTGGTAAATGAAGCCAGCGGATTTGGTACCGGGCAACTACCTGATAAAGACGGGCAAATGTATGAAGTCAAAGAAGATAAATTCTTCCTCATTCCCACTGCTGAAGTGCCGGTAACTAATATTTACAGGGATGTGATTCTCAAACATGAAGAGCTCCCCGTAAAACAAATGGCTTATTCCCTGTGTTTTCGCCGGGAAGCAGGCTCCTGGGGTTCTGATGTGAGGGGGCTTAACAGACTGCACCAGTTCGATAAAGTTGAAATTGTCAGAATTGAACAACCCGCCAAAGCATACGATGCCCTTGAGCAAATGAATAAACATGTCGGCAGTCTGCTGGAAAAACTGGAACTTCCTTACAGAATTATGCGCCTATGTGGCGGCGACCTCGGCTTTACCGCCGCGCTGACCTACGATTTTGAAGTATTTGCCGCAGGACAAGACAAATGGCTTGAAGTAAGCTCCGTATCCAACTTTGAAGATTATCAGGCAAACCGGCTGAAACTTCGCTACCGTGACCCAAAAACAAACAAACCACAGACTGCTCACACCCTCAATGGTAGCGCCCTGGCCCTGCCAAGAATTATGGCGGCTTTGATTGAAAACAATTTTACACAAGCAGGCATCGTTATCCCTGAAGTGTTACACAATTATACCGGTTTTAAAATTATTGAAAAATAAAATATCAACAAATATGAAAACAACAGGTTTTTACACACTAATCTTGCTTATTGTTTTGGTTTTAGCTTCCTGCAAAAGTGAAAAAGAAAAACAGGCCATTGACAAAATTGATTCAATCAAAGAACAAAACGATGAAATGGTTCAAAAAATCAATGGCAGTTTCCACGACTCGGTAAAATTATACATCGATTCCCTTACACAACTGCATGCCTTTTTCAAAGACAGAAAAATTGAATACCTGCCCGAAAACAATAAACTCAGACAGGCTTTGCATCAAACACGCAATGCACATAAAATATTGGACCATTATTCCAACCGGCACCTGGAATCTTTCAATGAAAAGTTTGAAGAATCTAACAAACAATTGCTTGATTTAAAACAAGACATTGAAAACAGCCTCCTCGAAGACAGCCTTATTAATGAATATGTGGAAAAAGAAGACTCCGCAGCAAATTTTCTTAAACAGAGAGCCAATGAGCTTGTTGAATTTACACGTGAACATTTTAAGGCATACCGAGACAGAAAAGAAGATGTCAATACACTGAAAGCCCGTATCCGGGAAGCAGAAGAAAACAAACAGGAATGAAAATAATAATGGCGCGATACTTTACTGTAATTTTTATTTGCTGTCTTTGCCTGACAGGCAACAACCTGTTTGCCCAAAATAAAAACCAACTGGCATTTGAATATTACCGGAATAAAGATTTTGATAAAGCTGCTACCTTATTTCTTGAATTATATGAGAAAAGGAATAACCAGCATTACCGCAATTATTACATTCAAAGCCTGGTAAAAAGCGACGACCTTGAAACAGCAGAACAATTCATCAACAAGGAACTGCAGGAATACGATAATGATTTGGGATTAAAGATTGAACAGGCCTATATCTGGGAAATGCAGGGCAATGAAGAAAAAGCCCAACAGGCATATGAAGATATTATCGAAAACAATACCAGGACCAAACAAACCGTCACCAAACTGGCAAACAATTTCACCAGGAAACGAAAATATGAACTGGCAGAAAAAACTTACCTCGAAGGCCAGAAAAATATAAGCAACAAAAATTTTTATTACCGGCTTGCCAATCTCTATGCCATACAACGGAAATATGAAGAAATGACCGAAGCATACATGGATTTACTGGAAACCAGTCCAAGGTACAAAGACAGAATACAAACACGTCTGCAAAACCTGGCTGCACACGATGTTGATAAAAGCCTGAACCCGGTACTCGAAAAAGCACTCATCAAACGTATCCAGAAAAACCCGGACAAACCAGTCTTCAGCGAAATGCTATCATGGCAATATATTCAAACCGGAAAATATAATGATGCCATCAATCAGGCCATTGCCCTTGACAGACGATTTCAGGAAAAAGGAAAACGCCTGTATGAGCTCGGAAAAATAGCCGCTGATAACAACAAAACCGAAACTGCACTTGAATGTTTTGAGTATATCTACGAAAAAGGCCGCACATCACCTTACTATTTCCCGGCAAGACTTATTGAACTGTCCGAAAAATACAAATCCCTGACACGCCAGACGGAAGTGGATATTGATAAACTGGCGGAACTGGAAAAACTGGTTAAATCTACAAAACAAGAAGCCCCCAGAAAATTACAGTATCCCCTCACTGAGCTGTTGGTGAAATTGCAGGCATATTACCTTGATAAACCCGAAACAGCTTTGAATGAAATTGACTCACTGTTAAATCACGGAAATCTTGACGGAGAAGAAAAAGATGAACTGCAACTACTCCGCGGCGATATATACCTTATCAACGAAAATCCCTGGGAAGCAAGCCTTATATATGCCAAAGTGGAGCAAAACAACAAAGAAAACCCGCTCGGTTCTGAAGCAAAATTCAAAAAAGCTAAAATGGCCTATTATACCGGCCAGTTTGAATGGGCAGCGGCCCAACTGGATGTGCTTAAAGCCTCAACCAGTAAACTGATTGCCAACGATGCTATGGAGCTGAGTCTGTTTATCAAAGAAAACACAGCAGAAGACACCCTCAATAAAGCGATGTCTATGTTTGCCCGTGCAGACCTCATGGAATTTAAACACAATTATAACACCGCCTTAACAATCCTTGACAGCATAAATAAACAATTCCCTTCAAACGACCTGGTTGATGATGTGTTGTTCAGAAAAGCCCGAATCAAAAAAAAACAAGGACGGTACACAGAAGCGGTTGACCTCTTTAATCAGGTGGTAGCTGACCACGGATGGGGAGTACTCGCCGATAATGCTCTCATTGCCATGGCCAGGGTCCAACATCATAAACTTAACGATGAAGAAGCTGCCATGGAATCTTACAGTCAGCTCCTCATGAATTTCAAAGGAAGCATCTTTACCTCCGAAGCCAGGGAATCACTGCGTGAATTAAGGGGAGAAGAACCTGATAAAACTGACTTCTTTAATCCGGAACAACCCCGGGATCAACTCCCGGAACAGCCGGCAGAACCCATTGAGCATGAATAACCAGGCA
>JBNJGX010000277.1:0-3761 GCA_051748025.1 Bacteroidota bacterium | reverse complement strand
TGTGATTAAAGAAATGCCGTCATGGATTCCGGGCAAACACGAAGGTAAACCTGTTAATTCGTGGTACACATTGCCCATATCGTTTTTCTTAAGAGAAAAGAGAAATAAATTTTAAAAAATCCAATAAGATTTTTGTTTGTTCAATAAATTTATTATTTTTGCACTCACATTGTGGGGTGGAGCAGTTGGTAGCTCGTTGGGCTCATAACCCAAAGGTCGTAGGTTCAAGTCCTACCCCCGCTACTACAAGCAGAGTGAGAATTGGTACGAAGTACATAAACTCACTCTGTTTTTTTTGTCCTCCAGGATAAAAATCAACACAATAAAAAGCAGATTACATAAATCAACGAAAAAATATTTCTTATCATATATACAGATACAAAACGGGATTGTTATCTTTACATCACCTATGAAAAAAGAAACTTTTATCATAGCCATTGACGGACACTCATCCTGCGGGAAAAGCACCCTTGCCAGGCAACTCGCAGAAAAACTGAACATTGTATATGTTGACAGTGGTGCGATGTACAGGGCTGTGACATGGTATGCCCTCAGTAAGGATTGTTTTGATGAGGACAGGTTAATCCGACAGAAATTGATTCAAGTCTTACCCGGTATATGGATTGATTTTATCAAAAAAAACAATAATCACCATACCATTCTCAATAACAAGGATGTATCGCGGGCTATTCGCAGTATGGAAGTCAGCAGCCTGGTTTCTCATGTTAGTGCTGTGCCTGAAGTAAGGCATAAAATGGTAAAAATTCAGCGCAAACTGGCACAAAATAAATCCCTTGTTATGGATGGCCGGGATATTGGCACCGTGGTTTTTCCTGATGCTGATTTGAAAATATTTCTTACTGCAAGCGAACATATCAGGGCAGAAAGACGTTTTAAAGAACTACAAGAACAGGGTGTTGAAACAGATTTTGATGCGGTGCTGGAAAACATCAAAAAACGGGATGAGATTGATTCTACACGGGAGATAAGTCCCCTGAAAAAAGCCCATGATGCTGTGGTAATCGATAATTCGGAGCTGAATCCAAATGAACAATTGGATAAAGCCCTTCAATTTGTAAAAGAAAAATGGCAATGAAAATTGAAATTGACCCGAATTCAGGATTTTGTTTTGGTGTGACAAATGCCATTGAGATGGCAGAGGATATTTTGAAATTCCAGAAAACATTGTATTGCCTCGGGGATATCGTGCATAACAATAAAGAGGTCAAGAGACTGGAATCTCAAGGTCTCATCAGCATAGACCATGATGAATTCACCAGATTGAAAGACACAACAGTATTAATAAGGGCACATGGTGAACCCCCGTCAACATACAGCATTGCACGCAAAAACAACATCCATCTGATAGATGCCACTTGTCCGGTTGTGATACGGCTTCAGGAACAGATTAAAACCGTGCATCAGAAAAGCCGGCAAACAGGTGGCCAGATTGTCATTTTTGGCAAACACGGTCATGCCGAAGTAAACGGACTTATCGGGCAAACAGGAAATACCGCCATTGTGGTGATGAATACGGATGACCTGAAACAAATCGATTTCAGCAAACCCATACATTTGTTTTCTCAAACAACAAGGGATTACAGTACTTATGATGATATAAGAAAAAATATCGAAGCCAAAATGTTAAAAACCACCGGACACCTTGACAACCTGGTGGTATATGATACCATTTGCCCTCGTGTTTCGGGCAGGGAGCCAGACCTGGTGAGATTTGCCCAAAAACACGATGTCATTATTTTCGTCAGCGGCAAAAAAAGTTCTAATGGAAAAATGTTGTTTAAAGTTTGTAAATCAAGCAATAGATATTCTTATTTTGTGAGCACACCGGAGGAAATAAAGAAAAGCTGGTTTGAACAGGCTGATTCGGTTGGTATATCAGGCGCTACATCAACGCCCGGTTGGTTGATGCAAGAGGTTGCAGAAAATATTAAAAATATGGAACTGCCGGCCTCCCCCTGACCAGTCTGTTTGCAGGCAGGGTTGGATTTTATACCAAAATGGGAAAAAGGAGGATTTGAGATAAAAAGGGGGACACCCATCTCCTTCAGTTGTTCTCTGAGCACCGGAATAAATCAGGAAAAGGCTGTGATAAAAGGGAACAAGGGGAGTATCGAATGAAACCTGAAACACATAAACAAAAATTAATATGGTAAAATACAGTAGAATTGGCGTACTTACATCCGGGGGGGATGCTCCGGGGATGAATGCAGCAATACGCGCCGTAGTCAGGGCAGGATTAAGTAACAACATGCAGGTTTCCGGTATCAGGCGTGGATACGATGGACTTATCAATGGTGATTTTATTGATATGGAAAGTAGGGATGTCAGCAATATAATTCATCGCGGAGGGACTATCCTCAAATCCGCACGCTCTGAGGATTTCCGTGAAAAGGACGGTCGTTATAAAGCTTATCGTAAACTCATTGAGCATGGTATCGAAGCACTGGTTGTAATAGGGGGTGATGGCACTTTTAAAGGGGGCCGTATCTTTGGCGATGAATATGATTTTCCTGTGGTTGGTATTCCCGGAACCATTGATAACGACCTTTATGGAACAGACATGACAATTGGTTACGATACCGCATTAAACACTGTTGTTGATGCCGTTGATAAAATCAGGGATACAGCAACATCACATGGCCGGTTGTTCTTTGTTGAGGTAATGGGCCGTGATGCCGGATTTATTGCACTCAGGTCAGGCATTGCCAGTGGAGCTGAAGCTGTCTTTATCCCTGAAACAGAAACAAAACTGGATAATTTTAAACAATACCTCTATAACGGCCAGAATAAGAAAAAATCCAGCAACATTGTAATTGTAGCCGAAGGAGACCAGTCAGGTGGGGCTTTTGATATCGCAGCGAATGTAAAAAAATACCTGCCGGGATATGACATCAAAGTAACCATACTGGGGCATATCCAACGTGGAGGTTCACCATCTGCTTTTGACAGGTATCTTGCCGGCAAACTTGGTGTAGGGGCCGTTGAAGCATTGCTGAAAAACCAGAGAAATATCATGGTCGGGCTAAAACGAAAAGATGTGGATTATGTGCCGTTTTCAAAAACAATCAAGCATCATAAATCACCCGAAAAGACCATGGTAAACCTGCTTAAAACTTTGAATTACTAGTTATGAGTTATTCCCTGGCGCAAGTTATTGTTCCCATACCAGTACCGGTATATTACACTTATATCGTACCCGGAAAATACCAGAACAGAGCATTTCCGGGTAGCCGTGTGATTGTCCCTTTGGGGAAATCCAGGTTATATACAGGTATTATACGACGGATTCATCAATCCGAACGCGTGAGTCCGGGAATAAAATCTATCCTGGCTGTTCCTGATGATTATCCCTTCATTCAGGAAAAGATTTTGTCTTTATGGGAATGGGTAGCATTTTATTATCACTGTTATCCGGGTGAAGTTTATAAGGCAGCCATCCCATCCCATTTTAGAAATTTTGAAGATATTTTTGTTAAGCTGCAGCCTGATGAATTGCCTGAAGAAGTTGCTTTTCTTACGCAGGGCCTTGACCCGGGGCAGCCATTCAACCTGAAACATGCCATACAAAGCTATGGAAGCAAGAAAACCGGTAAAATGCTCATCCAACATGCCGGAAAAATTGAAAACATGGTATATGATTCACATTTGCACCCTGCTGAAACTGTGATACAAAGGAATAAACCGGCAGATGAACTTATAAATGCCTTGAAAAAACAAAAAGGCGCCCCGGCACAAAAAAG
>JBNJGX010000276.1:0-3763 GCA_051748025.1 Bacteroidota bacterium | reverse complement strand
GTATTACGACACCATTCCCAATGCAAGCATGTGTGACAGCATCATTGAAATCAATTTGAACATCCGGGAAAGCACAGCCGGATATCTGGTTGAGGAAGTGTGCAACGAATTCATCTCACCGGCAGGTAATGTTTACACGGAATCCGGACTGTATTATGATACGATTCCAAATGCTGCACTTTGTGATTCTGTAATTGAGATTGATTTGACAATTCTGGAGAGCACCTTCGCCGAACTGACAGTTCACGCCTGCGATTCGTTTGTGGTACCTTCCGGGGATGTATATTACGCTTCGGGACAGTATTTTGATACCATTCCGAATGTAGCAGGTTGTGACAGCATCATTTACATCACACTGGATGTAACAAGCATTGATAACACGGTCAGTTTGCTGGAAGATGGCTTTGCCGCCAACCAGGACGGAGCAGAATATCAGTGGCTGGATTGCGATATGGATATGATGGAAATTGATGGCGCAACGGCTCAGGAGTTTTACCCTGATGTGAACGGAAATTATGCAGTGCTTATTCATTTGAATGATTGTGAGAAAACCTCTGATTGTCATGAAATTTCAGGATTGCATGTGAACGCTGAATCACTCAAGGATGTCCTCATTTTTCCAAACCCAACCGATGGAGTCGTGAATATTGAGTTTTCCGGTATCAAAAAGCATGTGCTTGTAAGCGTTTACAATGCACTTGGCAGTGTGGTGCATCAGGAGTCTGCTGAAAACACAAATCAACTGCAGTTTACAATTGATGAACCAATGGCCGTGTATTTCATTCGCATTGCTGCTGATGATGAAGTGTATTTTAGAAAAATTGTTGTTGAGTAATATGATCATTCTATATTTTATACCTTTTCTAAAGTGTGTAACTTTAAAAGGGTATATCCTTTTCCATCCATAATCCCTTTCTGCAGCCGAGCAGCCGAAAGGATTTAGCAGCATTCCCCGGCGAGAAAGTCATGAATGGTATCCGGGTTAATTGTTTTGGTTTGTTTGGGTTTGTAGGTATCAACAAAACTTTTTGAAAACCGGTGTTTTTTATGCTTACCAAACTTAAAATCAAAGGCATATATTTTTTCATCAGTTTGTTCAATTAAATCTATTTCTGAACCATCATAAGTCCGCCAAAAATACAATTGTCTGAAAAAATCCACATACCTAACATATTTCATTCTTTCTGAAATACAGTAATTTTCCCACAGAGCACCTGAATCATTTCGCATATGCATAGGGGAAAAATTTTGAATGACAGCATTCCGAATACCATTATCTATAAAATAATATTTGTAGCTCTTTTTTAATTCATTTCTCAAATTTTTACTAAAAGCACTCAATTTAAATATGATAAAACTCTTCTCAAGCAAGTCAAGGTATTTAACAACAGTTGGTTGTGACATTCCAACAGTTTGAGCCAATTCATTATAAGACACTTGAGACCCTACCTGCCATGCAAGGGCTTTTAGTAATTTCCTGAGCTTATCTGAATTCCGGATGTTTTCAAAATTCACAATATCCTTAAACAGATAATCACTGGCAAGCGAGTTAATGTACAGTTTTTTATCATTCACAGGTAAGTCAATAATACCAGGGTAAGTACCATAGATTAGCATTTCATTTTGCTTCTGTCTCCACCATAACCAATCGTGTTTCTGAATAATTTCCCGGTATGATAACGGAAATATATTGAATTTCAAATTCCTTCCGGTAAGGGGTTCATGTAACTTTCCGGATAATTCAAAACTACTTGAACCAGTCGCAATGATTTTATATTTACTTCCATAAGTATCATAAATCAATTTCAATTTCTTGCCAATATCGGGAATAACCTGGGCTTCGTCAAGTGCAATTATTTTATTGTTCCCCAAAAGCAATGCAATCTCTTCAGGTTTCCCTCTCGATAAAATGTCAAAGATTTCAGGATGTTCACAATTTAAAAGTTTTGCGTGCTTATACCCCTTTAGGAAATATTCAATAAAAGTGGTTTTCCCGGTCTGTCTTGGACCATATAGAATGAGTATTTTATCATTATCAAGGTATTTCGAAATGATATTTTCAATTTCTCGTTTGTACATAATATACTTTTTCTCAAAAATAGGCTTTTTTTTAGAATTCTTACTATTTATTTTAAAATTATGGCTTAATTTTTAAAATATAATTTAAAATTTTGGCTTAAATTTCAAAATACACCATCATAATGTGGTTATGAACCAATGATTGCCATGAAATTCATATCCGGCCTGGTGAATTTCTTAACTTACCCTGCCCTTTTACCATCTCATCATTCTGTCAAGCTCCTCGCTTAGCGATTAGCCATGGATAGAGCCGCCGCTAATTCGCTTAGCGGGGAGCTGCTTTATTTTTTATAACGAATGAAATTATAATAATTATCTCTATTTACCACATTTGTGGTATGTTGATAATTTGAGGTAAATGATTTGGAAAATTTAACCTTGGTTTTTGGACTCCATTTAAATTCATACGCATGATATAAACCATCAATTTCCTCGACATAGTCAATTTCCTGTTGATCGTGCGTTCGCCAAAAATACACATTTGCCCATATCTTATTGTAATGCAATAGCTTAATCCTTTCGCTAACAAGGTAATTTTCCCACAAAGCACCGGTATCCTGCCTTAACTCAAGTTGTTGAAAATTGGCTATCAGAGCGTTCCTGACACCGTTATCATAAAAATATATCTTTCGTGCAAATTTCAGTTCTTTTCTGCCATTTCTTTTCAAGGATTTTAATCGAAAAATGACAAATACTTTTTCAAGCAATTGAATGTATTTTTCCACTGTGACATTATCCAATCCCACCAATTTTCCTAATTCATTGTAAGACACCTCGCTGCCAACCTGCAAAGCGAGAGCCTGAAGCAATTTTATCAACTTTTCGGATTTTTTTATGTGTTGCCACATCAAAATATCTTTAAACAAATAGCTGTCTGTTATTTGCTTTAGAATTTCTTTTTCCTGTCCGGTATTGGTAACCACATCAGGGTATGAACCATAAATCAACCGTCGATGTAAATATCTTTTTTCAGACAATAATCCGTTATGCTGTAAAAGTTCTTCAAAAGATAGCGGATATAGGCTGTATTCCCATTTTCTACCTGTTAAGGGTTCATTGATTTCATTAGCGAGTTCAAAAGAAGATGACCCTGTGACAATCAGCTTATATTCAGGAAGCTCGTCTGCAATAATTTTCAGTTTTAATCCCACATTTTTTATCCGCTGGGCTTCATCAATGATGATAAATTTATTTTTACCAAAATAATCTTTAAAAACATCTGAATTCGCATTTTCAAATATTGACTGAACATCAGGCTGATCAGCATTCAGCCAAAGGCTGTTATTATCATTACCAAACAAATCCTTTAAGAGCGTGGTTTTTCCGGTTTGCCTTGCTCCTGTTATGATGATTATTTTCTTGTCATACAGTTTTTCGTTTATGATGCTGCTGATTTTTCTCGGTATCATATTTCGTTAAATTTGCGATTACATTCACAAAATTAACGGTAATTTTGCGATTTGGCAAATAAATTTTCTGATTTTGCAGTAAAAAATTTGGCTTTTTTGAAAATGAAAATTCATTAAACAAGCATTTTTTTGGACAAATCTGCAATTGGATTGCAAATTTGTCCAGAATAAATTAAATGATATTCATGTTTTGCCAGCTAATAAATTTTCCATTTTGTGTGGTATGATTTTCTTCGCCGCCATATATAACATAACTGTTTTGAGGCTTCTCGCCA
>JBNJGX010000275.1:0-3799 GCA_051748025.1 Bacteroidota bacterium | reverse complement strand
GGGAGAGCGCATGGCTGGCAGCCATGAGGTCAGGGGTTCGATCCCCCTTGGCTCCACCATTCAAACTTACTGGAATTTTTCAGAATATAATAGCTTCCTTAAAAATTAATTCATTTATTTTAAAATTTAATTCTAATATAAAAAGCCGGATTAATTTATTACTTAACCCGGCTTTATTTCTAAAGTGAAAACTACCATTGTTTCCAATACAGCATTTTTCCTGCAATTGTTGTTTTAGGGGGGAGACTTGGAAGTCCGCCTGCTGGCGGAGCTACTCCGGGCTTAAATGGTGTTGATCCATCTTCAAATTCATCCTGGGAATATTCCTGAATATCACCTCTGGAAAGCTGAATAAGATAGTTGAATTTTAAACCCGGATCTATTTCAAAATCATCAATATTGGGACAGACATCCTCAAGTATCCCCTGACCTGTTGCACAGTTCAAAGACCAGGTTCTTGCCTGACCTCCGCACTCACATACTGCGTTTGTAGGCATTGAAGTGTTGAAAAAGACAACATTGCTGTCTGTTAATGTTGGATCAGAGTAGCAGCGTTCTCTTAAATACGGGCTATCATCGGGTTTGAGAGGGACCTTCCAGGCAGCATTTTGGGGTTTACTATTTACATCTTTAAGATCAGCACAATCAAATTCACTTGCATTAGATATTTTATTGATTGATCCGCCTTTACAGTCATTTGTTGCATCACACGCAAAAGGAACTCCATAGAGATGGTTGACATCATTATCATTACTCTGGGTATCGTCATCCGAAACAAAGTATCTACCAGTACCAAAATACAAATAAGGATAATTAATTCTATCAGAAAAGCATCTTGATAATAAAACAGGCCCGGTTACAGGGTTTCCAACTGAACCTGTCAGAAATGATGTATCATAATCCCAATTTTTTGGATCATCTGAACCTGTATATATTTTTATTACACCTCCGCCCATCTGATCATAGTCTTTAAGTGCATTATCAGTATAACCCAATAAAACAAAATCTGTCTGCCCATCATCATTTACATCAAAGCCGTCTGTAAAGAGTCTTCCTCCAAAGGCATTTTTTATATTAAATTCATTTGTATCATCACCTGTAATGTTTAACTCTTGTCCAGTTAAAAGATCAACAGTAAAAACCTGAAGTTTTTGATCTGAAGTCCCCTCATATCCGGTAGGGCCGGATGCAAACATTACAAAATGTTTGTAGTTGCCATCTGCATCCTCTCTTTTAACATATGCCGGTCCTGAGTATGAGAAACCAAGCCCGTCAGGTGCATACCTCCAAAGATATTCAGGATTCAACGGATCTGAAATATCCAGAGCAAAATATGCTGAGCGTCCAACAGGAGCAGTATCTGAAGGTGGATTAACAGAACCATTATTGTTCCCACCTCCCAGCCTCATACCTCCTATTAATATAGTTTTTGAACCTATATCTATTATATATGGTTTCATATCGACTGTATAAAGATGATCATATTCAGGAGATGCCATATATCTTAGATAAGGCATTGAATCCTTTGGCACAAAAGCCCATTCTTCAGTACCAATTTTATCTTGAGTACAATCTGTTGAATTATCATCACAAATCTCAGTTGGATTAAGTTTTACACCTGTATTTTTGAGATATCCTAATCTAAAAGCATGAAGCATTCCTGCATTGCTTCCAACATAAATAACAGAATAATTATCATAACTGACTATGGTAGGAGATGAATAAGTTATATCACCAAGTTTCCATACATTATCTGAAAGAGAATCGGTTGTTCCTCTTAAACGACAACCTTCATAATCCTGGCCTTTTGTGTAGTTAATAAGCTTTTGGTAGTCGGGATTTCCAGAAGAATCTAAAAGACATGGATTAAAATTATCTTTTCCTAGGTTAGGTTCAAACAAATCGCTGTTATCTTCCACAAAAAGCTTTTTCTCGTCATTTTTATCAACACCAAAAATTGTTCTGTCTTTTGGCTTTGTTTCTTTTAGAATTTCTCCGGAGTCAAAAAGATTTTTTACATCCTGTAGACTTGAATGAACGTTATCAGGGTTTGTATCAGCTAGGGTTCCGTATTCATTAGAATCATATGCATTGATTTCAAGGGAATCGTTTTCAACTAAATATTCTAAAATTCTGTCTTCTGTAATATTCAGAATATAGTTTTCATTTGTATCTTCCCTGATATTTTGAACCAACTCAAATTCATCGGAAGCATTTTTAAGGTAGTCATTCAAATACCAGTTGCCTACAAGATCACTTGTCCATTGAACTTTGTTTTCGTTTTCAAATTCCTTTTCAGGATAAAAAGCTGCCTGGGCAATGGCTGAGCCGCTTGAAATTCTGGATGTTAAAGCTGTAACTGCTGTACCTGATGATGCCCCCTGGCGGATTTCACTGAAAATTGCTGTAAGAGCAGTTGACATTGCGTCTCCATCATCAGCCTTGTAAAAACCCTTAGGAACTCCATCATTATTTGAATCCCATTCTGCACAGCAATTATTATAAGTGCCGCCTGGATCACAATTGGTTACTGGAAATGTGTTCTCCCTGCTATCTTTTGTTACATCTAAATCATACGGACTACCCTTACTACACCCGTCAAGCTCTTTGTAATTACCAAATGCTGCCACAGTTTTCATCGAGTTTTCACCGGACAATGAATCTGAAAAAGCAAACAAGGAATATACATTTACATTTTGCTTTCCTGTTATTATTTCATTGCCTTCAGAGTCTGTTTCATCTCTTAAATTTTCTATATGGAGTTTTTGGGCCCATCCATCAGGATCTTTTTGTCCATCGTTATACTCTCCATCAGAAATTAAAACCACAAAGCTTTTTCTACACCAGGCCGGTTCAATATCTCCATCACTATTTTTTTCATAGTAGGGATCTTTTTCAGTACCTTTACTCACAAAATAATCATTATTCAAACCTGAATTTATATTATTTTCATCCTGTTTTAAATAATAATAAGCCTGCTCAAGGGCTTCGCCTGTGTTGGTTCCATTATAAACAAGTGAAGTTTCAAACTCAGAAATCAATTTATTCATATCATTTTCGTGAAGACCGTATTTTATTTTGCCCTCGCCGGTATCACTGTTTCCAGTATTTGCATAAGCTATAAAACCGAATCTGACCTTATTAAAATTTTCCTGGATTATTCCTTTTCTGTCTTCTTTCTCTACCTTAACCCTTGCATAAACCCAATCACCACCAATTTTCATTTTCATTTTTTTATCTAAATAATCACCCGTGCTGTAATTTTCAGGTTGAATTGTAAACGTTTTATCATCATAGTTGGTTATAGTTATTTCCCTTCTCGAACCCTGGGGTTCCAAAATGCAGTAATCGTTTTCGCACGTTGCTTTACCTCCAAAAAGACTCTTTAAAGCAACGTCAACCCTAGACATCAAAATAAAATTTAAAAAATTACCAGACACACTGTCAGTGTAAGAAGTCGGGACATGTTTTCCGGTTCCAGAAGAATTAATTTCCCAAAACCCCTCACTACTCCCCCCGCTATTATATTCATAAAACTTATCTGACTCAAAATACCCGTAATATTTTTCTTCTTTGTCATATTCTTCATATGAATGACCGCACCAAGAAATTTTATTATCATAGCTTATATGACCACCATAATTAGCAGGAGCCTGCATACTGCCTGAATAATCCATAACAAACAAAACATTAGCCTTAACATCAGCACTTATAAAAGGGGGAAGAGCAGCATAATCTGAATTTGCGGCAAAAACAAAAGAGCTGTTAAGATAAATCAGACCAAATCCAAGGAAAAAAA
>JBNJGX010000274.1:0-3801 GCA_051748025.1 Bacteroidota bacterium | reverse complement strand
TTTTGCATTTCTGGTGTTTATTCTGTTGTATTTTCCTTGTTTTGGCACAATTGCTGCTATGTGGCGTGAAATAAAGTCCCCGGCATGGATGGCGTTTGTCATTATTTTCCCCCTTATGCTTGCATGGGTATTGAGCTATCTCATTGTGGCAGTTGGTGGGGTACTGGTTGGTTGATGGAATGATTTCGTGTTCCGTCCCCTCGACTCCGCTCGGGGCGGCGGTTCCGGGTTTCGTGTTCCGGGTTTCGTGTTCCGGGTTCGCCCCATCGCCAACTCGCCCCATCGTGCTATCGTGTTTTGTGTTTCGTCCCCTCAATGCTTCGACCAGCTTCACTTCGATAAGCCATTGGTTTTACAAAATGAAATTCTTTAGCAATTTAAAAAAAAATATTATATTCGCATTATACAATATAATGATTAAGTTTTTGAAACATGATGATTTCAGACATTGACCCGGACAAAAAGTGTGATTATGGATTATCATCTGAATTATAACAGCACTTTTTGAAGGTGTATAACGAGTCATGCACTTATAAAGACAACCAAATAATATGAAAAAACCAATTATTGGGGTATTGATACTGTTTGTAGTAAGTTCGGGTTTATTCGGGCAGATTTCTTTCGATTATTCAGCAGTAGAGTTAGTTCTTGGTCAATTTAAAGAAGGGGAAGATAATACTGAGGCTATAATTAATCATCCTGGATACCAGCATATTTTGATACATAGTAAAAAATATTCCTCCAACCCTCTAACAGAAGATAATTTACGAAGTTCATTGAATGGTAAAAATAACGGATTTGATTTTTCTCATGTGGCAGAACGAAAAGACAAGTACCTCAAAATCGTAAAATTTTTAAAAGACCATGAACAGGAAATTATCAATGAATTTGCTGATTTGCCTCTGAAATACCTTCCTGATGATTATAATCAAAAAGCAACAATCTTTTATATGATAGGTGGATATAACGGCATTGCGTTTGATAACAAAATCTGCATAAACATTGATATTGAACAGTTTAGAAATAATTTCAAAGAGATAGAACTGTATATATCCCATGAGTTGTTCCATATAGGTTTTGAAAAATACCAGACCCTGCCCAATATTTTCAAGGCTAAAACCGTCAGAGAGTTAAAGGAAATAGTCCTGTCAATGACTATGAACGAAGGATTAGCTACCCTTACGCCTTATCATAAAAGAATTGAGATCCAACAAATTGACGATTATGATTACCAGATTCTATTAGATTCAGCAGCATTGAATAAAAAAATAGAACAGTTCAATTCAATCATCACATACATGGATGAAAATATCGATAAAAAACTGACCAGTGAGATTTTGAAAAATGTGCTGGGGCAATGTTCCGGAGACAGACTTTTCTATATTGTTGGTTGTTATATCGGTCTTAAAATTGAAGAGAAACATGGAAGAAGTAAAATAAAAGAACTGGTCAAACAAGGACATGAAAAATACTTTGAAACATATTATCAGATAATTAAAACAGAATAACAGATGCGTAACATGCCATCAGCACCCATGCCTCCTGATGTCGGCACGGGGGGTTATTGCTCCTCGTTATCTCACATGCTTAAAATATAATACAGCATGAAAAAACATTTAATACTTTTATTTTTACATATAAAATGACAAACAAAAATGAAATGAATAATCCGAAAAAAGATAAACTGATTATTTCCTACGATAGATTTATACCTGCTCAACTCTACAATCTTGTAAACAAAAAGTATTTAACGGATGTTGAACTAGGGGATCAGGTTGAATTAAAACTTACTATATTTTTTTCAGACATAAGAGATTTTACAAGAATCTCCGAAACATTATCTCCCAGAGAAAATTTCAAATTCATCAATGACTATTTTGGTCAGTTTGAGCTACTGATAGGCAAATATCATGGAATAATTGATAAATATATTGGCGATAGTTTGATGGCTATTTTTCCTAACGATTCAGATGATGCGCTGGATTGTGCAATTCAAATATTAAAACAACTTAAAAAATACAATACCAGTCGAGACAAGTTGAGTAAACCCCCAATTGTTACGGGTATTGGTCTGAATACCGGCTTCTGCATGTTTGGGGTTGTCGGGGGGCATAATAAAATGGAGTTCACGGTAATTAGTGACTCAGTAAATATATCATCGCGGATACAGGAACTGACAAAAAGCTATGGCGTAGATCTATTAATCAGTGAAAATACTTTATACAGTCTGAAAGATGAAACCAAATACTCATATCGTTTTATTGACAGGGTTATATTAAAGGGGAAGAGCAAACCTCAATCTGTATATGAAGTTTACGATCATGACGAGGCTCATTTAAAAAGGTTGAAGGATGAAACAAAACATCTTTTCGAAGAAGCGCTGGCTCATTATCATTATAAAGATATACCGAAAGCCAAAAAGCTTCTTGAAAAGTGTCTTGAATTAAACCCGGGCGACAATCCGGCAAAAGTTTATTTGGAAAGGTGTGAAATGTTCTCGAAAACTGGTTTTCATGCAGGTGCGAAAGAGCTTAAACAACAAGTTGAGTGGAGCAGTGAATTTGAAGTCGGTAATAAAGAAATCGATGAACAGCATTTCAACCTTTTTGCAAATTCAATAAAGCTTCTAAATGCAATAGATAGGGGTATCGGTAATTCTGAAATCGATAATCTGGTCAAGTTCCTTGATAATTATGTCATAAATCACTTCAAAACAGAGGAAGCTTATTTAAAAAAGCACAATTATCCTTTTTTAGACCATCAACATGAACAGCACCTTAACTTCAAAAAAGCATTTAAGCAATTAAAAAATGAAATAAAGTCAGGAAGTAAAAGCAAAATTTTTATAATGTTCAAAACCCAGACACTGTTGGTGGACTGGATTGTAAACCATACCATTCTTGAGGATAATCATTATGGCAAATATATCAGGCGAAAACATAAATAGAATAAAAGCATACCGGCTAATTGTTATCCGCAAGCCTGAGAAACAAAAACAAACATATTATGACAAAATATAAAAACATCGCATCTGAAGATTTAAAAAGCCTGATTGAAGGGGGCGGCGTAAAAATAATTGATATTCGCCCGGTTGATGCCTTCAACGGCTGGAAGCAAAAAGGCGAAACCCGTGGCGGACACATAAAAGGCGCTAAATCACTTCCGCTTAAATGGACAAATTACATGGACTGGATAGAGATGGTGCGCCATAAAAACATTTCTCCTGATGATGATCTGATAATTTACGGTTACGGAAAACAAGAAGCGCAGCAAGTAGCAGCACTATTCCAAAAGTACGGTTATGACAAAATTTCAGTGTATAATTCGTTTTTGTCTGAATGGTCCGGAAATGAAGACTTCCCAATGGATTGTCTTCCGAATTACAAGCATTTGGTTTCGGCCGGATGGGTAAACGAACTGATTTCGGGAAAAAAACCGCAACATTACGATAACGATAAATATGTAGTGGTTCATGCCCATTATCGCAACCACGATGCCTATTTAAGCGGACATATTCCCGGTGCCATTGACATGGATACAAATGCACTGGAGTCACAACAAACCTGGAACCGGCGTACCCCCCGGGAGCTTAAAGATACATTGGAAAAGCATGGTATCACAGCCGATACAACCGTTGTATTATACGGTAAATTTATGTTTCCTGATAATGCTGATGAATTTCCCGGCAGTGCTGCCGGCGATCTTGGTGCCATTCGCTGTGCTATGATAATGATGTATGCGGGAGTAAAAGATGTGCGGGTACTGAACGGTGGCTTTCAATCCTGGAAAGATGCAGGGTTT
>JBNJGX010000273.1:0-3812 GCA_051748025.1 Bacteroidota bacterium | reverse complement strand
GTACTTAAAATAGTTAGGGAATAGGTGTTAGGGGTTAGGAGGAAATCTTTTCCTAACCCCTAACACCTAAACCCTAAATCCTTATTTTGAGCTTTGAATTTTGATCAATTTAAAATTATGGACAAACATTAAATAATATTAACACTAAAACATAATAATTATGGCTTATAACCTTAGAAACAGAAGTTTTTTAAAATTGCTGGACTTCAGTCCGAAAGAAATCAACTTTTTGCTTGACCTCTCTGATGACCTCAAAAAAGCAAAATACACAGGGACTGAAAAACAATTGCTGAAAGGCAAAAATGTGGTATTGCTGTTTGCCAAAGATTCAACCCGCACACGTTGTGCTTTTGAAGTGGCTGCCATGGATCAGGGCGCCGGTGTTACTTATCTTGGCCCCGCCGGCTCACAAATGGGTAAAAAAGAATCCATGGCCGACACAGCACGCGTGCTTGGCCGCATGTATGACGGCATAGAATACCGTGGCTTTGGTCAGGAAATTATTGAAACGCTTTCCGAACATGCCAACGTACCGGTATGGAACGGCCTGACCAATGAGTTTCACCCCACACAGATTCTGGCCGATTTCATGACCATGAAAGAAAACATTGACAAACCATTGAACAAAGTATCTTTTGCTTACCTCGGTGATGCCCGCAACAACATGGGCAATTCATTGCTTGTAGGTGCTGCCAAAATGGGTATGGATTTCAGGGCTGTGGCTCCAAAATCCTGTCATCCTTCAAAAGAACTGGTCGCTCAATGCAAAGAAATAGCCAAAGAAACCGGTGCCAAAATCACCCTCACCGAAGATGTTGATAAAGGCGTGAAAGGCGTGGATTTCCTTTACACCGACGTGTGGGTATCCATGGGCGAAGCCGATGAAGTATGGAAAAAACGCATCGCTGAAATGAAACCCTACCAGGTCAACATGGCGATGATCAAAAAAACCGGCAATCCCAATGTAAAATTCATGCATTGCCTGCCCGCTTTCCACGATGAAAACACTACCGTTGGCAAGGAAATCGCTGAAAAATTCGGCATTGGCGAAATGGAAGTAACCGACGAAGTGTTTGAATCTGAGCACTCCATCGTGTTTGATGAAGCCGAAAACAGGCTGCATACCATCAAAGCTGTGATGATTGCTACCCTCGGGAAATAATATCCCGGGTACATAAATATATCTGTATTTCAAGCCGTTCTTATTCTATGGACGGCTTTTTATTTTTTTGGGCGGCACCCTGTTCCGTAGCGCTAATGGCCAACCCAACAGGGTCGGTCTCCGGCCTGTAGCCGTGCGCTGCTCAGCGTGTGCTGTTATGCTGTGCACAGGAGCTTCTCCCGTCGCTCTGTCCACAGCACAGCACATCCGCTTCGCAGCACACGGGCTGCCGGCCTCCGCCCTGCCGCATACGTATCACTCATATTGTGGTCTGAAAAACCAAACATTTCATCAAAATAAATCGTGGAAAAACCTGTTAACCGAAAAATGTCTCAATTTCTGGAATTAATAAGGTCAAAACCAATAATACGGTCAGCACCAAGGCGGCGGTCATGGAAATACACAATAATCATATAATCATTTTCCGTTTGTTGGTGAGAGCCTTCGAAACGCATATGATCAACATCGCCTGATTCTTCTTTCAACACATAACGATAATTATATACCGCCTGTTTCAACAACAAAGTGGTTTCATACTGCATGTTTTCAGAATTAAAACTCATTTCCGAATTTTCATTACATTGCCATTGTGTCAGCTCGCCATATACATGCACTGTTGCAGGCAATAAGTTAGAACGGGCTGGCAGGCTGAATTTTACCTTCACATAATCAGAGTCTGTAAGCGATTCCCAGCCCTCACGGTTTGAAACAGCATAACGCCCGTTGAAATCCGTTCTGTCCAAATATTGCCTGAATTGATTATCTGTATCTGTGGCAAGGCGAACATAATAATGGGGGTCATCAAATTTTATCTCCGCCACTTCATTATCAGTGTATTCTAAATCCCGGAGCGAAAACCGGCGATACTCATTTATAGCTTTGAATACCGCCTGATCATCACGATGAAAAACAATTTCATCATTGTTTACAAAATCCGGATTAAATCCTGATTGGGCAGTTTCCCACTGATAATTCTGTACTATACACACATCAAGATCATCATAAATATTATTGAACTGCATGTTATTGGTTTCAAGGCTGAATTTTACATCCTGACCCAAATCGCGGTACAAGCTCATGACAGGTTGCTTAACATCCGCATTTATCTTCAGCTTATGCTCTACCACCATAAAACGCTTTATAAGCAATGGCCTGTCCGGTTCGGCTGTTTCATACACAACAACAGCATAATTTCCCGATATCCTGAAATTTACATCATCATTGGGTAGCTCAAGCTCATAATGTGTATAAGGAATAAAAGTATTAACGGACATTTCATAATCCTCCATGTGATTGTTTTGAAAACCATCCATATACTCACTGTAAAGCAAATCACTTTTGTGCCAGTTCTGATCACAGTGAACAATACGATACTCAAAATCCCGGGGGTCTTCCTGCAGATCATCAAAACTCATAATTAGATGCTTATCGCTGTTCAGCTCATAAAACGGATATGATATTTCCCATCCTGACTGATGTATTCTGGCTGTTTTTATATCCTTGTCACATACACTATCTTTAAAAATATTAATATTTTCCTGCGATTGAGCCCCGGAAATGATTAAATTTGTTGTTACAACAAACAGAATAAAATATTTTATATAATATGGCATAAATATTGTCATGTGTTAATGTGAAATAAACGGATTGTTATGAAAAAAGTTTTGTACATATTTATTATTTTAAGCTTGCAAATTAACGTTTTTGCTCAAAAATCCATAGAAATTGAAAACAAAAAACATGCCGGATACGAAAAAGTTCCCGGCACTGCCATCAGCATAGTCCCGCCGAAAAATTACACCAAATCCGAGCGTTTTCACGGTTTTGAAAACAAACTGGCAGGCGCTTCCATCATGGTGTATAAGACCCCTGGCAGTATTCAAAAAAACCTTTTGGCATTTAAAAAAAACAAAGACATACGCGAAGGCATGGTAGTCTCTGAAGAAACCATGTACAAGATCAACGGATACCAGGCATTGTTGCAATCAGGCATACAAATGGCACATGGCAAAACATACATGCGCTATAACCTTGTCATTGGAGACATGAACACCACGTATTTACTAAACGCTTCATGGCTTAAAGATGATGATGCCAAAGCCGAAGCAAAAAAAATTAAAAGGGCTCTGCTCAGTGTTATTTATGAACCCGAAGAAAGCGAAACCATTGAAGATGCCTACAATTTTACCGTTGATAATAAATTTTGTGATCTGAAACCCGGAAACATCCTGATGACATCGCTTGTTTATTCTGATGACGGGAACATGCCAAGCCAAACCGATGAAAAAACAATTTTCATGATCAACAAGTCCACCGTCCCCAAAGGCGAAACACCGGAAAATTACCTCAACAGGGTATTGAAAGAATACCCGCTGGAATTTATGGAAAATCAGGAGATGGAACCCGAAGCTGTTGAAGTAGCCGGACTTAAAGGAAGTGAAATATACGGCATCGGTCAAAATACAAAAATGGAACAACCTGAGTTGCTTTACATCATGATCTTATTTGATGGAACAACCGTTTACCAACTTACCGGCAGCACCCTGAAATACTTTGAAGAACACCTGGCCTGTTTCAAAAAAACAGCACGGAGCTTCAGGTTAAAAGAAGAATAAGAAAACCGGATGACAGCCATTTATAATCGTGGTGA